>CANETM010000158.1 GCA_947441205.1 Bacteroidota bacterium
AACCATCAAATAACTTACATAGGCCTGATCGGATTCATGTGCAATAGAAAATACATCCATAGCATGTAGTTGCTTTGTATACACCACCGAGTTGGTTTGGTAGTGGTTTAGCTCATCAATTTTCTTTTTAGTGATGGCCGCTTTTTCGAAAGCCATTTCATTCGCTTCCTCAACCATTTGCGCCTTTAAATTTTGGATAACTGGTTTAACATTCCCTTTTAATAAATGTTGCACCTGTTCAATGGAAGTATTGTATGCTTCCTTTGTTTGAAACCCTTGACAAGGACCTAAACAATTACCTAAATGATATTCTAAACACACTTTGAATTTACCCTGTTCAATATTTTTTTGAGTAAGGGGTAGGGTGCATGTTCTTAAAGGAATGGTATGTTTAATATGGTCAATTAATTCTCTTACAGCCATAACATGTGTAAATGGACCTATATAAGTACTGCCGTCATTTATTTTTCGTCTTGTTAAAAATACCCTTGGGAAGTTTTCTTTTTTAATAATAATATAAGGGTAGGTTTTATCATCCTTTAAATTGATATTGTATTTGGGCTGATAATTTTTAATGAGCTCATTTTCAAGAATAAAAGCATCGTGTTCCGAATTCACAATGGTGAATTGAATATCCTTTATTTTTTGAACTAATTCAATTGTCTTTAGCGTGTGCTGATGATTTGATAAAAAGTAGGAGCTTACTCTTTTTCGAATATTTTTAGCCTTACCTACATATAATAAATGACCCTTTTCATCAAAATATTGATAAATGCCTGGTTCATTAGGAAGACCAGTCTGTATTTTCTTAAATAGTTCTTTTTCCATTTATTAGAGTAATTACACCGATAGCACAAAAATACTTTATATTTTTGTGCTATGGAATTAACTGTGAATATACCCGCTCTTCTTTTTCCGGCCATTAGCTTAATTATGCTGGCCTATACCAACCGCTTTTTAGCTTTGTCTAGCAGAGTAAGGATGTTACACGACAAATATCAAACACAGGAGGAGCGACATTTAATTTTTACCCAAATTAAGAATTTAAAATATCGTCTTAAATTAATCAGAAACATGCAAACCTATGGCGTAGCTTCCTTGCTTTTTGCCATTGTCTCCATGTTTTTTATTTACATAGAGTCTCAACGTATAGCAGAGTTTGTATTTGCTGCTAGCTTAATTTCATTTTCATGGTCTATCCTGCTTTCCTTTATTGAAATTAGGTTAAGCACTAAGGCTATTGAAATTGAATTAAGCGATATGGAAGGTCTTGAAGATCCTTCCGTGATGGAATATCTAAAAAAGAAATTTGAAAGAGATTAAATTAAACGAGAGAGATTAAATAAAAAAAGACAACTGATAGTATGGTGAATCACTAACTGGTGTCTTAAATTAAGATAATTTCTTTATTATTTTTTATTAATTAGTTGGTTTACGCTCACCAATTTGTTGTCTCCACATAGCATAGTACAAGCCTTTTTCTGCAAGTAATGAATCGTGGTTACCTTGTTCAATTACTTTCCCTTTTTCTAATACATAAATTCTTGTTGCATGAATGATGGTACTCAAGCGGTGTGCAATCATAATGGTAATTTGTTCACGCTCAGCCGATAATTCACGAATGGTATCAGTGATTGACTCTTCAGTTAAACTATCTAAACTAGATGTGGCTTCGTCAAATATTAATAAATGTGGATGTCTTAATAAGGCGCGCGCGATGGATAGTCTTTGTTTTTCACCACCGCTTAATTTTAATCCTCCTTCTCCAATGACAGTGGCAAGACCATCACCACCTTTATCTAAAATATTAGTGCAACTTGATTTTTGTAAAGCAATTAACATTTCATCCTCAGTAGCATTGGGTGCCACAAATGCTAGATTTTCTTTAATGGTACCTGCAAATAGTTGGGTATCCTGCGTAACAAAACTTATTTGATTTCTAAGTTCATTCATGTCAATTTGCTTACTGTTCACTCCATTAATAAGTATCTGTCCTTCTTGTGTTTGATATAATCCAACAATTAGTTTTACCAAAGTGCTTTTTCCTGCGCCTGATGGTCCAACAAATGCGATGGTTTCCCCTTTTTTGGCTACAAAACTAATGTCATCCATCGCTTTAAAATTAGCCGTTTGATGTTGAAATCCAACATGATCAAAACTTAAATGTTCTATGTTACCAACAGCTACAGCATCTGCAGGATTTATTTCAATTTCTTTTTTCATCAAAGCGTCAAAATTATTCAAGGACGCTTCAGTTTCGCGATAGCTCATAATGATACTGCCAATTTCTTGTAATGGACCGAAAATAAAAAAGCTATAAAACTGTAATGAAATTAATTGCCCCACTGTAAGAATCTCTTTAAATATTAACCACATTAATGTAAAAGTGATAACCTGTCTTAAAAAGTTAACCATTGTTCCTTGTATAAAACTAAGGGAACGAATGTTTTTTACTTTTTTTAATTCTAGTGCTAAAATTTTATAGGTATTATTATTAAGCCTGTCAACCTCCTGTTTGGTAAGGCCCAAGCTTTTTACCAATTCAATATTACGCAAGCTTTCAGTTGTTGTCCCTGCAAGGGTAGTAGTTTCCTTTACAATATTTTTTTGAATGGATTTGATTCGCTTACTTAATAAATTGGTTACATAAGCAATTGTGCCAGCACCTAATATATAAATTGGCATTATCGACCAATGTAACTTGGTAGCATAAATGGATATAAATACAATGCTCACTACAATTCCAAACACTACATTAATTACATAACTAATAAATTTTTCACAATCAGCGCGTGCTTTAGTCAATATAGATAAGGTTTCTCCGCTTCGTTGATCTTCAAAGGCTTGATAAGGCAATTGCATTGAATGTCTTAATCCATCAGTAAATAAGGAAGCTCCAAATTTTTGAATGATCACATTGACAGTGTAATCTTGAAAAGCTTTTGCTATTCGGCTCACCATGGCGGTACCTACTAATAATAATAAAATGTTACTTATACCTTTTAAATAGATAGGTTGAGTCCTAAGTTGTCCTTTTGCGTCCAAAAATGGCGTTTTTGCAAATTCATCAATTAGTCTACCAAATAACATGGGGTCAAACATGGAAAAGGTTTGATTGATGGCAGCTAAAATAAAAGCAATAAATACAAGGTTTCTAAAAGGTCGAATGTATTGAAAAAGTATCTTCATAATCGTTAAATGTAATAGGCATAAATATAAACAAAGTCGCCCACTTATTGCTAAGCAGGCGGAAATTAAGTATAGCTAATTAAGTGGTTTTGCAAATTAATATTAAACCATTAAGGCCGCTGCTCATCGGCATATAAACGATTGTATTGATCAATGCAGGCTACCACCTCTTCCACTCCCAACTTTTTTTCTGCACTGGTTACAAAACCTTGTGGTAAAAAAGGTAACATTTCTTTTAAAGTATCAAACATCGCTTGCACATTTCGTGCAACTACAGCTGGTTTTTCCTTGTCTGATTTTGTGAATATAAGAGTATAAGGAATTTCCCATTTTACCATTTGTTCAATAAATTCTAAATCAATTTTTTGTGGTGCGTGGCGACAATCAATTAAAACAAATACTCGGTTTAAGTTGGGTCTTTTTCTCAAATAATTTTCAATCATTTGTTCCCAACGTCGTCTACTACTTTGTGAAACTTTTGCAAAACCATATCCTGGTAAATCTACAATATACCATTTATCCCAAGGGCCCTTTGCATTAGAACTCATAACTTCAAAATGATTAATGAGCTGTGTTTTACCAGGGGTCCCCGATGTTTTTGCTAAATTCTTTTGATTGCAAACTGCATTAATAATGGAGGACTTGCCAACATTACTTCGCCCAATAAATGCGTATTCAGGTTGTTCTAATTTTGGACATTGTTCAAATCCTGGACTAGAAATTAAATAAGTTGCTTTGTTTATTTTCATATTGCGATGCCCTTATTTCCCAGCAGCTTGGGGTGGACGTTTTAATTTTAAACTATCTTCAGGATAATTAGCTTGTATAGTATCCATAACAGTTTTGCACCAATTAATTAAAGTAGCTTTTTCATTTTCTGAGAGAGCTGCTTCTGTATGAATAAGGGTATAAGATTTTAAAGGCATTTCACCTTCTTCAATTTGCTCAATTACCTCTTTTAGTTTATGATTTTGTTTCCCAATACGATAAGCAGCAAACTCATTTAAATTAAATTCACTTTTACCTTCT
>CANETM010000159.1 GCA_947441205.1 Bacteroidota bacterium
AGATTGCCAGAACCTCTTATTCCTTCCATTGCAAGATTGCCAGAACCTCTTATTCCCCCCATTGCAAGCTCACTTGAGCCTTTTATACCTTCTGTTGCTATTTTTTTTGACCCACCAAATAAAGAGCCTGCCCATTTACTAAATACAGAAAATATGCTACCACCAGAATGTTTCCCAGTATTAAATGCCAATCCCATTCTTTCAAAAAAACCTAGTTTATTTTCTTTCCCAGCCATAATTGAATTTACCTCACTGTTTTCCTCAATTGAAACTTTTTTATTAGAGGGGGGTTCAATTGCATTAATTGCTTCTTCAGGTTTAGATGCTATTATTGCTGACTCAATACTAGGTTGTAATTGTGGATCGGCTGCCGCTATTGCTGCTGGATTACTAACTGGTGTTTGACTTTTAGCTTTGTTATTTCCAGATGAAGTCATTGGGTTTTCGTGAAATCTAATCAAGTCTTCTACACTTCTTTCTGGCTTTTCTTTTTTACCAAATGAAAATGGATTTAATTGTGCAACCCCATTATTACTAATTGCTTTTTGTTGTATAGGTTCTTCGGTTTCAATGCTTGCCATTTGCACTGCCTTGGCTCCCATGACATCAGCTTCTTTTTCTAAACCTGCATCGTCATTAACAGGAACCATTCCTTTCATTTGAGTAGTAGCTTGAACCCTTCCTTGCTTTTGTTGAACAACATGCCAAGCTTCGTGTGGAACATGCTTTTCTTGACCTGGAGCTACATGAATATCTGTGCCTTGTGCAAAAGCATGTGCATGTAATTGTGCTGGCTCACTTGAATTATAATGAACTTTAACATCGTTTAATGAAACACCTGAAAGACTTTCTGTACCTGCTTTTACATCATCAGGTAAGCCTGTTTTATTATTTTTTAACTGTATGGTTGGAAAAGAAGGTGATGACTTTAATTGTTTTGTGTCACCATAAAATTTACCTTGAATTGTATCAGGAGACCAAAAAGAATTTCTTTCAGCAAAAGCGGTATTTCCATCTTTTGCAGTTTTATCGTCTTTTTTATCATCTCCACAAAGTTGACTAACAGGAGCCGAAGACAAAGATTTATTAGTAGGGTTGGGTTTTTTTTGAACCGCTTTTTTACTACTGTTATTTTTATCTACTTTAACTCCAATCACAAAAAAGATTTTGTATTAATAAAATTGAGTAATAAATCAATAAATTCAACCCTTATAAAAATAACAAATTTGTAGCATTAACAATAATTTATGCTGTTATTAAAGGTTAAAATTCTAATATGAATTTTACGATGAAATTAAGTGAAAGGATTTTCGCCAAAGCAAAATATGAAAGCCTGATACTAAACCATCCTATATTTTATTTAGTTTGTTGATTTACAACTACTTAACCTCTTTTTCGGCTGCTCTTCTTCTTGCCTCTTCTGCTTCTTTGTATATTCTTATCCAAGTAAGTGATATATCAATTATGGCTAGGACTGGTCCAATCATAATCACCATTAAAACTTCCAGGCCTGGTGAATATCCAATGACACCATCATAGGATGACATTTTTGAACGCTTGTAAAGTTTATACAAACAATAAATGGCAGATAAAATCCAAATGCCAATCGTGATATTTTGAATCATAGTTAAAATCTTTGTGAATAAAGTTAAATTATTTAGCTCAAAAAACAGGATGTTTAGTTCATTTATGTAGAAATATATTAATATTTTAAAAATGACTAAATTTTTTAATACACTATATTTTTATGTAATTTTATATTAAATTTAGTATCAATTCTAAGTAACATGCCCTTAACCCCCCAATCAAGTTCATTAGGTTTAAATACCTACTCGGGACCATGGTTGCCAGTACAAACAAAACATTTATTAAATAGAACTTTATTTGGCGCTAAGGCTTCGGATATAAAGTATTTTAATGCAAAAGGGTTAGTTGCAACGATTGATGAACTTTTGAATGTTACAAATAGTGTGCCCACACCTCCATTAAATGATTATAACACAGCTTCATTTACGGATCCCAATGTACCCGCAGGAACAACATGGATTAACGATATTACTGCAGATGGTACCATTAATAGTTATCGAAATGCGGGATATAAAAAATGGTTATTAAGTAATTGGGTTGGTCAAGAAAAAAATATTCGAGAAAAATTAACCTTGTTTTGGAGCAATCATTTTGGTACCGAATCGGATGTTATTGCATATGCAACAATGACATATAATCATCATCAAATTTTAAGAAATAATTGTTTAGGTAATTTTAAACAAATGGTTCGTGCAGTTACGACTGACCCTGGTATGTTAAGATATTTGAATGGTTATTTAAGTACAAAAACTGCACCAGATGAAAATTATGCTCGTGAATTATTAGAATTATATACGGTAGGAAAAGACGGTGGTGCTAAGTACAGTGAGGATGATGTTCAAAATGCTGCAAAAGCATTAACGGGTTGGAAAATTGATGCAAAGTTTAATCCCATATTTGATAGCAACCGTCATGATACAGGTAATAAAACATTTTCCGCTTATTTAAAAAATACGGTCATTACTGGCAAAACAGGTGCCAACGGTGCTTTAGAAACTGATGAGTTGTTGAATATGATTTTTCAAAACACCGATGTTGCAAAATTTATTTGTCGAAAAATATATCGCTATTTTGTTTACTACTATATTGATGCAAATGTTGAAGCAAATATAATTACCCCTCTAGCTAATATTTTTATTGCTAATAATTATGAAATTAAACCTGTATTAAAAGCATTATTACAAAGTGAACATTTTTATGATAAATTATATATTGGTTGTCAAATAAAAAGCCCTGTTGATCATGTTGTTGGATTTTTAAGACAATTTGAAATTTTATTTCCAGATGCTATAACAGATTATGTTGATTCCTATTCCTTATATAATAACATGGTTAATCAACTTAATACTATGGGACAATCACCGGCAGATCCCCCAAACGTTGCTGGTTGGCCAGCTTTTTATCAAGCACCTGATTATAATGAGCTTTGGATCAATGCGGATACACTACCTAAAAGAAATAAGTTTACCGATTTAATGATTGAAACAGGCTATACAAAAAACGGTAAAAAAATTATAATTAATACTGTTCAATTCGCAAAAACAATTTCAGCTAAGCCGTCAGACCCCAATATATTAATTGATGATTTATTTTCATTTTTAGTATCTACCGATATTGATGCAAGTTTAAAAACAAGTTTAAAAATTCAACTTTTGTTAACTGGTCAAGCAAGTGATTATTATTGGACAGATGCTTGGAATATATATTTATCAAATCCCACTGTCATCAATTTTAATATTGTCAATAATAGACTTAAAGCTTTATTGAAGTATATCATGAATTTACCAGACTATCAATTACAATAAAATGGAAAGAAGAAATTTTATAAGAAATAGTTTGGCATTAATGGCACCCACGATGATTGGTGGTAACCCAATTCATATTTTACAGGATCATCCATTATTAGATTCACCATTATTGGCAACCTCTGCAAATGATAGGGTTTTAGTAATTATTCAATTAAATGGTGGAAATGATGGATTAAATACAGTCATTCCATTAAGTGAGTATAGTAATTATAATAATGCAAGATCAAATATTGCAATACCAGAAAAAAAAGTACTTAAGTTAACTGGAAATAATGCTACGGGTATTCATCCTGCAATGACATCGATGCAAAATTTATTTTCAGAAGGCAGACTAAATATTGTCCAATCGGTAGGATATCCCAAACCTAGTTTTTCTCATTTTAGGGCCACCGATATTTGGATGTCAGGGTCCGATAGCAATGAATATTTAAATACAGGATGGGCTGGCAGGTTTTTAAATTATGAAAACTCGGGTTATCCTGATAATTATCCAACAAAAGAAAAACCTGATCCGCTTGCCATACAAATTGGTTCTTTGGCCTCACTCACATGTCAGGGACCTGCAGTAAATATGGCATTGAGTATATCTGATCCTAGCTCATTTTATAATTTAATTGATGGATCAAATGCATCTGTTTCAAATACGAATGCAGGTTACGAGCTAAGCTTTTTAAGGGGTGTTGCAAAACAAACAAATTTATATACTGCTAGAATTAAAGCTGCTTCAGATAGCGTAAAACAACAGGTAACGTATCCAAATAATAATTTATCATCGCAATTAAAAATTGTAGCGCGTTTAATTAAAGGA
>CANETM010000160.1 GCA_947441205.1 Bacteroidota bacterium
ACATGAATATTATGAGGAGTCATCCAAGTAACATTTTTTGTATCGCTAAATACACTTAATGCTTGTCGGGTTTCAATTAGTTTTTTCGTTTCGCTAAATATTCTATTTTCAAATGTCCCTTTCAATTTCCTTTTCTCATTATGTTCCCAGTTCATGATAGGTCGGTGCATCCACCTATTGTCATAGCTTTTACCTGGGTCATTCAAATAACTATAATCATTTATATAGGCTAATTCGTCTCCGTAAAATAACATAGGAATACCACCCATGAAAAAGCTTTGTGCTTGCATTAATATAATTTTTTTCAATGCATTTTCAATTTCACTATCGCTTTTCCATTCAACCGCTTTTTCTAGCCCACAAAGTGAAGCCATGGAACCACTAATTCTTGCATCTCCATTTTTTGGATTAACCGAAAATAAGGCTCCTGCCGATGCTGAACCATCATGCCACCCAGCAAAATAGTTTTTTAAATAAGTTCGATGTTGATATGGGTTAAAGCCGGCACGTTCAATCATATAGTCGTCATAGCCAAGGCCAATATCATCGTGACAACGTGTATAGGAAATCCATGTACACCCAAATGGTTTTTGCATAATAGGATGTTGTGCTGACATCATCACCCTTGTGTCACCTGTAGCTAGAGCATCCCACTGTAAAGCCATTTGTGTAGCATTATAAGCAACATCACATTCCTTAGCTGTATAATATGCAGTGCCAAAATATTTAATAATTTCATCAGGAGCAACAATTGCCTCACCTAATATAGCCATGCCCGGACAAGTAACTAGTATACACTGTTTAATTAAGCGTAATAAAGTGTGTGCTTGATGTAAATTTTGGCAAGTGGTTCCAATTTGTTTCCAAATAAATGCAGGCGCATCTATGCGTAAAATATCAACACCTAAGTTTGCGTAATGCAAAACATTATTTAGCATAGCATTAAAAACATTGGGATTACTGTAATTCAAATCCCATTGATAATGATGAAAAACAGTCATTACCCACTTGTTGCATTCTGGTATATAGGTGAAATTGCCGGGCGAGGATTCGGGAAAAATTTCCGGCATGGTTTGGTCTAACTGATTAGGTATATCACGATTATCATAAAAATAAAAAAAGTCTTGATAATACCTGTCACCACCTTTTGCTTTTTCAGCCCACTCATGTTTATGAGAAGTGTGATTTAAAACAATATCCAACATTAAATACATGTCTAGTTCATTCATTTTTTGAATGAGCTTATCTAAATCATGATTGGTTCCAAAACGCGGGTCTACTTTTCTAAAATCTGATACAGCATATCCGCCATCACTTTCGCCTTCGGGACTTTCAAAAACGGGCATTAAGTGTAAAAAATTAACGCCCAATTCTTCAAAGTAATTTAGCTTCTCAGCTAAGCCATTAATATTTCCTGCAAAACGATCAACGTATAAGCTCATTCCGGTAATATCATTACTTAAGTACCAGTTTCCTTTTTCTGCTTTAGCAATATCCTTTTTTAAAAAAGTGGTTGGCCTTTGCTGATAATTTTCAATTAATGATTCAAGCAACGCATTAAAGCTTTCATTCCTTTCTATTTGATGACCATATATGGAATCAAACAAAGATTCAATCGAAATTAAATGTTGTAAAAATCTATCGGAAAATGCTTTATCCTTTTTTTCGGAATCTATATTTTTTGCTTTCAATAATTGACTACCAAAAGCGATTAAGGCAGATGAGTTCACAGTGATCGGTATAGTTTAATTAAAAATATTTTTGTTTAAATGTTTAAAGGCTTCCATGGCACCCAAGTATTCACAAGTATGTGCGCCAGCTTTGTTTGCATTGAAAATTATTTTTTTCCAATCTTCTAAACTAATTGCTATCAATTCATTAGGTGTCAAGTTGGCAATTTGGTATAAAACTGCGCCTACAAAAGCATCGCCTGCTCCTGTTGCGTCAATTGGATTAACGGTAATACTTCCAATAATTTCTAAATGATCTCCAATGGATAATAAAGTCCCTTCCTTGCCTAATGTAATTGCAAAAATGGCTGTTGATTTTTTTCTTAAAGCTGCAGCGGCATGTTGAACGGTATCGCAACCAGTAATCAACATAGCCTCTTCATCACTTAATTTAAAAAAGTGACATTGCTCAATGAACGGCCATGACTGATCAACAAAACTTTTTGTATTATTTTGAAATAGTAAGTGTCTATAATTGGGATCAAAACTAATAATGGTATTGTTAGCTTTTGCTTTTGCTAATAAATGGGTATAAGCAGTTTGTAATGGACCTGGCAAAAAACTAGTAGCTGATCCAAAATGCGCAATGCTGTAATCGTTTAATTCCAATGATGCCAAGTCGTCAGAACTTAATTGACCATCGGCACCACGGTTGAAATAAAAATCTCTTTCTCCGTCTTCCATTAAGGAAACAAAAGCGAAGGTGGTAAAATGATTTGGATCTTGTATCACCCATTTTGTATTTACTCCCATTTCTTGTAATAACTCGATTATATGTTGTCCAAATGGATCCTTGCCAACCTTAGCAGCCATATCCACTTCAAGTCCTAATGCTGCAATTGCAGCAGCTACATTAGCTGGCGCGCCACCTGCTTTTTTTAAAAATTTTTGACCCTTTGATAAGCTTGTGCCGCGATCAGTACAAATCATATCAATTAAAGCCTCACCTATACACAATACTTTCATGATAAATAATATTAAATAAATTAGTGTCCTGAACCCATTGGAACATTTTCAATTTCCGTGTTTGCTAATTTATCAGTTTGAATAAAAAATGTCAATACCGCAGCAATCATTAAAAATATGCCTGCAAAACTTATTGCTTTACCTGGATCATTATTTAAAAAATGTTTTAAAATGTAACCAAAACTTATATTTTGGATAAGCATAGGAATTACAATCATCATATTGATAATACCCATATACACTCCATATCTTTCTTTTGGAATTTTATGCACCACTAATAAATATGGAATACCCATCATACTTGCCCATGCAACACCAAAGCCTGTCATAGGGATGAATAATAAATTTTTATCTGTGATATGCGGGAATATTAATAAACCTATTCCAGCCATTACCAAACAAATAATGTGAATCAATTTTGGACTTATTTTTTTTGCTAACCACAATAATCCAAAAGCAGATAAAAAGGTTACTACATTATACCATCCATTCACTAAACCGGTCCAGCCTACAGCTTCATCGTATGCAGGATTATTTTGATAGTTGGTTGTATTCCAAACAGAAAGCGCAATACTTTTTGATGCGTTTTGCCAATAACAAAACAGTGCATACCATTGAAATAAATATACTAAGCCTAATTGCCACATTACTTTTGGCATGCTTTTAATAGCAGTAGCAATTTCAATAAAGGGTGTAAATAAATTTACTTTTTCACTTTTTAATTTTGCTAACTCTTCTTCAGTCGGTGGAATCTCGGGTGTTTTATACACTGACCATCCAACCGAAGCAATTGAACATATGGTTCCTAGGAAAAAGCTAGCGTATACCCAATAAGGTAAGGAGCCATAATGCCCGCTAATTTTTTTCTGAAAAACAAATAATGACAAATTAGCTAATGTAATTCCTAATCCTGTAAAAAAGCTTTGAGTTAAAAAACCTGCAGCATGTTGTTCGCTTGGTAATTTGTCAGCAATGAATGCTCGATAGGGTTCCATCGCTGTATTGTTTGCAGCGTCTAAAATCCAAAGTAAACCAACGGCCATCCAAATGGCACTACTAAAAGGGTATAAAAATAAACATAGGCTACATAGAATCGCACCAATCATAAAATAGGGCTTTCTTCTTCCGTAGCGTGGTGACCATGTTTTATCACTCATCGCACCAATTATGGGTTGAATAAGTAAACCAGTAACAGGGCCGGCTAAATTTAGCATAGGAATTTGATCAGGGCTTGCACCTAACATATCATATATTGGGTTGACAGCCGACTGTTGTAAACCAAAACTATATTGAATCCCTAAAAAACCAACATTCATGTTGATTATCTGACTAAAGGTTAACCGAGGTTTAAAATTCATAATGGCATTTTATATTAAGCAAGTCGTTTATAAATATAGTCAATTTGTATTTTTAGCTACTTTTTTACATTCTAAATTTTAATTTTAAGTCTCAAAAAATACAGCGCAAAGCTTTGCGGTGCGTATATTTGTTTAAAGACACC
>CANETM010000161.1 GCA_947441205.1 Bacteroidota bacterium
CTCTGTAGCTAAAGAAGAAGAAGCGATTGCAGAACCACAACCGAATGTTTTGAATTTAGCGTCAGTGATAATGCCTGTTGCTTCGTCCACTTGAATTTGCAAACGCATTACGTCTCCACATTCTGGTGCACCAACTAAACCAGTACCTACACTTTTTGATGCTTTATCTAAAGTTCCTACATTTTTAGGATTAGAATAATGATCAATTACTTTATCTGAATATGCCATTTTTATATATTTTAATTTTTTGAATAAATATTAAGAAACTTGAAATTGTTTAGTGATGTGCCCATTGAATTGCATCAATGTCCACACCCTCTTTAAACATTTCCCAAAGTGGGCTCATTTCTCTCAATTTTAAAACTGTTTCAGAAACAGCTTTAATGGTGAAATCAATTTGCTCCTCGGTAGTATAACGTCCTAATCCAAAACGCAATGAACTATGTGCTAAATCATCACCTAAGCCTAATGCCTTTAAAACATAACTAGGCTCTAATGATGCTGAAGTACAAGCTGATCCTGAAGACAATGCGATGTCCTTGTTAAAGCCCATCATCAAGCCTTCGCCCTCAACATATTTGAATGAAATATTACTTACATGTGGTAAACGGTGTGCTGGATTTCCATTTACATATGTTTCGTCTATTTGTTTTAGCGCATTCTCTAATTTATCTCTTAATTTAGAAATTCTTTCTGTATCAGCAGCCATATCTGTTCTAGCAATTTCGGCAGCTTTACCAAAACCTACAATACCAGGAACGTTTAATGTACCACTACGCATTCCTCTTTCGTGGCCACCGCCATCCATTTGTGCTGTTACTTTTACTCTTGGATTTTTACGACGTACATACAATGCACCTACACCTTTAGGCCCGTACATTTTATGCGCTGTAAATGCCATGATATCAATTCCGTCAGCGATTACATCCACTGGAATTTTACCCACTGCTTGTACCGCATCAGTAAAAAATAATACACCATGCTTTTTAGCAATTGCTCCAATTTCTTTTACAGGTTGCACTACGCCAATTTCATTGTTTGCATACATAATAGCTACCAAAATAGTAGTAGGTCTCATTGCAGCTTCCAATTCTTTCAAATCGACTAGTCCGTCTGGTTGCACTTCCAAATAAGTTACTTCAGCGCCTAGTTTTTCTAAGTGCTTGCAGGTATCTAAAACAGCTTTATGTTCTGTAGTACAAGTAATGATATGGTTACCTTTGCTAGCGTACATCTCGTATACACCTTTGATACCTAAATTGTCGCCTTCAGTTGCTCCTGAAGTGAAAATGATTTCTTTAGGATCAGCACCAATTAATTGAGCAATTTGCTCACGTGCATAATCCACTGCCTCCTCTGCCTGCCATCCAAAGGAATGGTTTCTGCTTGCGGCGTTTCCGAAATTTTCGGTAAAATAAGGAATCATAGCTTCCAATACCCTTGGATCCATTGGGGTAGTTGAGTTATGATCAAGATAAATAGGTAATTTTAACATGTCTCTTTAAGATTTTTCAGAATACAAAAGTAAAGCTTAGCCACGGATTAACGTGATTTCGTTAGCTTTGAGGGGTATTTTTTTCCCAATTCGTAAAACAAAGTATTATGAGCTATAACGTAGAACACATAGGGATTGCAGTGAAAAATCTGAGTAATAGTATTCCGCTGTTCGAAAGACTATTGAACAGCAAGTGTTATAAAACGGAGCTAGTGGCTTCTGAAAATGTAAATACTGCGTTTTTTTTAAAAGATGGGAGTAAAATAGAACTCCTAGAAAGCAAGGATCCGGATGGTGTGATTGCCAAATTTATTGAAAAAAAGGGTGAAGGAATGCACCATATTGCTTTTGAAGTACCTGATATTGTTGCTGAAATGGAGCGCCTGAAATCCGAAGGGTTTACTTTGCTAAACGAACAACCCAAAAAAGGAGCTGATAATAAATTAATTTGCTTTGTACATCCTAAAGATAGTAATGGAGTTCTTATTGAGCTATGCCAATCTATTGATTAAGTATGTGGGTGAAATTAAAGTGTACCCCTTTTAAAAATTAGGTTAAATCCCCAAAGTTTCTATGGCTTTTTGAGCGGCTAATTGACTCGCATCTTTTTTAGTAAAACCTTTTTGGCTTGCTACCACTTCGCCATCAAGTACAACATTAATAGTAAACAATCGGCGGCGTCCTTCGAGCTGTTCCCCTGCTAAAACAAAATCAATTTGCTTGCCTTGTTTTAAAGCCCACCCAATTATTTTGTTCTTTATATTGATATCAATTTGTTCCAAATCATCCATAAACAAATAAGGCTGTATCATTCTTTCAACTATCCACTTTTTTGTGAAGTCGTATTTTTTATCTATGTAAATGGCTCCCACTAAGGCTTCTAGCGTGTTCCCGAAAATTTGACTTGTCCTCAATCCTCCATCCATTTTATTAAACCGCGTCATTTTTCTTAAACCCATTTGCAAAGCAATATTGTTTAACTGTGCACGATTCACCATTTTAGAACGCATCTCCGTTAAAAAACCTTCCCCTTTGTACGGATATTTTTTGAATAAATAATCGGCAACAGCAGTGCCTATTACTGCATCACCTAAAAATTCTAAGCGTTCATTATTTTCAGTTGGATTGTCCTTAACGGAACGATGATTTAACGCAGTTTGAAAAAGCAATACATTGCTAGTTCGATACCCTAATAAATGATGCAAGTCTGCCTCAAAACCTGTTTTCTTAAATAAAGAAATGAATTGGTTGAATCGGCGTTTCACGAGCTTGAATTAAGCCTTGTATTTTTTCACAATCACACAAGCATTGTGTCCACCAAAGCCAAAAGTATTACTTAAGGCTGCATTTACAACACGTTTTTGTGCTTTATTGAAAGTGAAATTAAGACGATTATCTAATTCAGGATCGTCAGTAAAATGATTAATTGTTGGAGGAACAATATCATGAATAACGGATTGGATACATGCGATAGCTTCAATAACACCTGCTGCTCCCAAACAGTGACCTGTCATCGACTTAGTCGCGCTAATATTTAAATTATAAGCATGATCCCCAAATACATCTAAAATAGCTTTTAATTCTGCAATATCACCCAATGGAGTGGATGTGCCATGCGTATTAATATAATCAATATCCGAGGCAATCATACCAGCATCTTTTAAAGCTGCATTCATTACATTTTTTGCACCTAATCCTTCTGGATGAGGAGCTGTTAAGTGATAGGCATCAGCAGTTGCACCACCTCCTACTACCTCACAATATATTTTAGCACCGCGCTTAATGGCATGCTCTAATTCTTCTAATACTAATACACCACTTGCCTCGCCCATTACAAATCCATCACGATCCTTGTCATAAGGACGGCTAGCGGTTTTAGGATCATCATTCCTTTCACTCATTGCTTTCATGGCATTAAATCCACCCATACCTGCAATGCCAATTACTGATTCTGCACCACCTGTTATAATAATGTCAGCCTTCCCTAACTTTAAATTATCCATTGCCGATATAATTGCATTGGTACTGGATGCACACGCACTTACCACTGCATAGTTAGGACCTCTAAAACCATGCTTCATTGAAATTTGTCCAGCAGCGATATCTAAAATAATTTTAGGAATAAAGAAAGGATTGAAACGAGGGGTTCCATCACCTTGTACAAAGTTGGTGACTTCTTCAGTGAAAGTGGTTAATCCGCCAATGCCACTTGCAAAAATAACTCCAACTCGATCGTGGTCAACATTTTCTTTTGTAATTCCAGCATCTAAAACCGCTTGGTCACTTGCCACTAAGGCAATTTGAGAAAAACGATCTAGTTTGCGTGCCTCCTTGCGATCCATAAAATTAGTAGCATCAAAGCCCTTTATCTCACATGCGAACCTTGTCTTAAACTTAGAAGCATCAAACTGCGTTACCATATCAGCTCCTGATACACCATTGACTAAATTTTCCCAGTATTCACTAAGATTATTACCCAAAGGATTTAAAGTACCAATTCCTGTAACAACAATGCGCTTGGTTTGCATTTCATTTTTGTTTTAAATTAATAATCCGCCTTTAAAGCAAAGGCTCAAAAAGGCGGATTAAAATATGCTCTACTTAATTGGAAGCCGTCAAATAATTATTAAAATTATTTTGCGTGCTCATCTA
>CANETM010000162.1 GCA_947441205.1 Bacteroidota bacterium
CCATGTTTGTCCACCATTTTCAGTCACCTGCACTTTGCCATCATCGGTTCCAATAAAAATTAAATCTTTTTTCACTGCACTTGGCGCTATCGTGATAATCGTACAATAATTTTCGGCACCCGTAATGTCTACACTTAATCCACCATTATTTGTTTGGTTAATTTTAGCAGTATCATTGGTTGTCAAATCAGTCGAAATAATTTTCCATGCAGCTCCTTTATTAGTGCTCTTATGTAAAAATTGAGACCCAAAATAAATAGTTTTTTTATCAAACGGATCTTGAGCAATAGCAGCATTCCAGTTAAATCTTAATAATGTTTTTGCATCTGGTGCTGGTGGTTTTATATAAGAAGATTGCCCAGTTTGTGTGTTATAGCGTCCTACTGAACCACCTTGGCTCATTGCGTATACCCAATTTGCATCTTCTGGATCTGGCACAACATCAAAACCATCTCCACCCCATAAATTATCCCAATCAAAATTACGAATACCGCCTTGCGTAGTTGTATAAGCAGGGCCTCTCCAAGAACCATTGTCTTGCATTCCTCCCATTACGTGATATGGAATTTCATTATCAACATTAATATGATAAAATTGACCTACAGGAATTTTTTCATCAAACATCCATGTTTTGCCACCATCACGTGTAATACCTATACCACCGTCATTTCCATCAACAATAAATTTATTGTCAGTAGGGTGTATCCAAAATGCATGATGATCCGGATGAATTCCACTATAAGGAATAACGGTTTCAAAACTTTTACCACCGTCTATACTTTTTTGTACCGTTTGACTTATATACCATAAAGTATTTTCATTCAAAGGATCACAAATAATATCTTGGAAATAAAAAGGACGATTGTCAACAATTGATTTTTGACCATTCACTAATTTCCATGAATATCCACCATCATCACTTTTGTATAAACCACTTTTTGTAGATTCAATTAAAGCGTACACTCGATTTGGATTTGATCTACTAATTGCAATACCCACTCTACCTAAATTACCATCAGGCAATCCATGCTCTTTTCCTAACTTGATGAAATTTTTACCCCCATCAATAGTCATATAAATTCCACTTCCTTTACCACCACTTTCTAAATGATATGGATTACGATAATGATGCCACATAGCAACAAATAATTTGTTGGGGTTGGTAGGATCCATAATCATATCACCAGGACCCGATGTATCATTAGTAAATAAAATTTGATTCCAAGTTTCACCACCATCGGTTGTTTTGAATACACCTCTGTTTTTACTTTGACCATAAGGATTACCAATAGCACCCGCATAAACTGTATTTGCATTGGTTGGATCAATGATAACACGATGAATATTTCTTGTTTGCTCTAATCCCACTTTTTTCCAAGTTCTACCAGCATCCATTGTTTTATACATTCCTTCACCAATGCTAATTGAATTTCTTGGATTTCCTTCCCCTGTTCCTACCCATACCACACTTGGATTAGATTGTTGAATTGCTAATGCGCCAATATTCATGATAGGCTGCTCCTCAAATACAGGTGTCCAACTAACACCACTGTTATTGGTTTTCCATACACCGCCTGATGCAGCACCAATCCAAATATTATTTGGACTACTTACTTGAACATCAATGGTGGTCACACGACCACTCATACTTGCTGGTCCAATGTTTCTTGGCTTCCAATTTTTAAAAACTTTATTAATGTCAACTTTTTCAGTACTCACTTCAGGAGTAGCTGTTTTTTTTGACTTTTGAGCATTAGCATCAACTATAGTTAAAGTTGAAGCCAATAAAAGAGTAGATAATAAAATAACTCGCATGTGATGTGCTTATTTACTATGAAAAAATAATGAGTAACTAAGCTACTTAATTTTCTGCCAAAAAAGGGCGAAAAATGACGAACGATTAAAACTTATAATTTTTCAATGATTCCGGCAATACCTTGACCACCTCCAACACATGCTGTAACGATGCCATATTTTTTATTGAGTCTTTCTAAATCATTGATTATCTGCACAGTAAGCTTTGAACCCGTACATCCTAATGGATGTCCCAAGGCAATTGCTCCCCCATTGATATTTACCTTGTTGGTATCTAAATTTAAAGCTCTAATTACCGCCAAAGATTGTGATGCGAAGGCCTCGTTTAATTCAATCAAATCTATTTGATCCAATGTCATTCCTGCTTGCTTTAATACTTTTGGAATAGCCGCAACAGGACCAATCCCCATAATTCTAGGATGCACACCTGCTGAAGCACAATTTACCAAGCGACCTATAGGTTTGAGACCTAAAGAATTAATCATTTTTTCACTCATTACAATGACAAAACTTGCGCCATCACTTGTTTGAGAGGAGTTACCAGCGGTAACTGATCCCTTCATTGCAAAAGCAGGTTTTAGTTTTGCTAAAGCTTCTAAAGTAGTATCAGCACGAACCCCATCATCGGTGTCAACGATGTATGAACGAGTAGCCTTTTTATTTTTTTCATTAACATAAGTCTCTGATACTTCAATAGGTAAAATGCCTTTTTTAAAATACCCATTATCTATTGCAGCTTTTGCTTTTTGATGTGAGGCTAATGCAAATGCATCCTGGTCCTCTCTATTAATTTTATATTCATTTGCAACAGCCTCAGCTGTTAAACCCATAGATAAATAAAAATCAGGCTCTTCGACCGCAATTGAATATGCAGGGACTGTTTTCCAACCAGCAGTAGGAACTAAACTCATAGACTCAGTTCCACCCGCAATTATACATTCAGCCATGCCTGTTCTTATTTTTGCAGTTGCCATAGCAATACTTTCTAAACCACTTGCACAATATCTATTAATAGTAATACCTGGCACTTCAATACCCAATGCTTTTGCTGAAATCATTCTACCAAATTGCAAACCTTGTTCAGCCTCTGGTACAGCATTTCCTACTATCACATCATCTACCAATTTTGGATCCAATGCAGGTAAACTTTTCATTAAACCTTGTATCACTTGAATCGCTAATTCATCAGAGCGCATAAAGCGGAATCCTCCTTTTTTACTCTTTGTTACTGCGGTTCTAAAACCAGCCACGATATAAGCTTCTTGCATATAATAAAATTTACGAGGTCAATACTCAAATTCACCCTAAATGTAGTGAATTTTATAAACAGTTGTTTATGCAACTAAATATTTCGATGTAATTTTGTGCCATGTTATACCCTATCATAAGAAACGCACTTTTTACCCTGCCTCCGGAAACTGCACATAAGGTATCCATGAAGGGTCTTCATTTAGCTGCAGCGCTTCCTTTTGGCAAGGAATTATTAGCCAACCAATTTCAGTATAAGCATGCTGACTTATCAAGAAACTTGCTTGGCCTAACTTTTCCAAATCCAATTGGTTTAGGTGCAGGTTTTGATAAAAATGCAGAACATTTGGATGTATTAGATTTATTGGGTTTTGGTTTTGTAGAAATTGGAACCGTTACACCAAAAGCACAAGCTGGCAATCCTGCTCCAAGGTTATTTAGATTACCTAGTCAAAAAGCATTGATTAATAGAATGGGTTTTAATAATGATGGTGTAGATGCCATTGCAAAAAGGTTAACCCTTAGAAAAGAAAAAACAAATTCGTCTTTAATTATAGGAGGTAATATTGGTAAAAATAAAGTCACTGAAAACAGTGATGCTTGGAAAGATTATTGTACCAATTTTAAAGGATTGGAAAAAGTGGTAGATTATTTTGTGGTTAATGTTAGTTCCCCAAACACACCCGGGCTTCGTGAATTACAAGAAAAGGAATCATTAAGAAAAATATTTAGTGAGCTTCAAAATATTAATAAAAATAATAAACCCATTTTATTAAAAATTGCACCTGATTTGGAAACGAGTGCTTTAGATGATATTATTTCATTGACACAGGAAGTAAAAATAGAAGGGTTAGTTTCAAGTAACACAACACTAGATAGAAGTTTATTAAACACGGTCAACATTGAAAAAGCGAATGCTATTGGGGCTGGTGGATTAAGTGGTCTACCGTTATTTGAAAAATCAAACCAAGTATTAAACTACTTATACAAAGGCATTGGTAGTCGACTACCTATAATGGCTAGTGGAGGAATATTTACAGGCAATGATGCGCAAACAAAAATAAATGCGGGTGCTAGC
>CANETM010000163.1 GCA_947441205.1 Bacteroidota bacterium
GGCGATGGCGCGGGTGCCGTTTTATTAGAACCATGTACCGATGGTTTAGGATTTCAAGATGCTATTTTAAAAAGTGATGGAAGTGGTGCAAAATATTTAAACTTAAAAGCAGGCGGAAGTTTAAAACCAGCCAGTATTGAAACGGTGATGGCGAAGGAACATTTTGCATTTCAAGATGGTCAACCTGTATTTAAGTTTGCTGTGAAAGGCATGGCCGATGTAAGTGCAGAGTTAATGGAAAAACATAAATTAACAGGCAATGATATTGCTTGGCTAGTGCCACACCAGGCTAACTTGCGTATTATTGATGCCACTGCGAATAGAATGGGACTTAGTACGGAAAAAGTAATGATTAACATTCAAAAGTACGGAAACACAACAGCAGCCACCATACCACTATGTTTATGGGATTGGGAAAAGCAATTAAACAAAGGCGACAATTTAATTTTAGCAGCTTTTGGCGGTGGTTTTACCTGGGGGGCGAGCTGGATAAAATGGGCTTATTAATGTATATTTAGAAAACTGATGTAAAAGATAAAATAAAAGATACCATGAAAAATAAAAAGTTTAAAGGCATTAGCACTTTAACATTACATACAGCCAATAAAGAGAATAACAATTCTTCTCATACCACTCCTATATACGCCACTTCTACTTTCACTTTTGAAACTGCTGAAGAAGGCATGGAGCGTTTTGCAGGAACAGATAAAACAAAATTATATACAAGATGGGGCAACCCTACTTTTGCTGCAGCAGAACAAACCCTAGAAGCACTAGAAGCACACGGTTTAACCAATGAAAAAGGAGAACCCCTTCAATTAAAAGCATTATTACATTCAAGTGGACAAGCTGCTATGACCACTTTATTTTTTAGCAACCTTAGTGCAGGCGATACATTGATCTCGCATTATTCATTATACGGAGGCTCTCAAGAATTAATGCAAAAAGTATTGGTAGAAGCTGGGGTGAAAATTATTTTAATTGATATTCATAATGAACAAGTTCTAATTGATACCATTAAAGCCAATCCAAGTACTAAATTGATTCATTTAGAAACACCTGCGAATCCTACATTACAATGTGTGGACATTCAAGCGATATGCACAATTGCAAAAGCCCATGGCATCAAAGTTTCTGTAGATAATACTGTTGCTACCCCTTATTTACAGCAACCCTTTGCCTTAGGAGCCGATTTTGTATTTCATTCTGCAACAAAGTTTTTAAACGGACATGGATCCGCATTGCATGGTGTAATGTTAGGAAAGGATTTGGAATTCATGAACAAGAAAGCTTGGAAATGGCATGCCTTAATGGGTGGCAATAGCAATGCCTTTGATGCCTACTTATTAATACAAGGGATGAAGACTTTAGAAATTAGAATGGAAAGACATTGTAGTAATACAGCAAAAGTGGCTAATTTTTTAGCAGCACATCCTGCTATCGCACATGTTAATTATACAGGACTTACAACACATCCACAACACGCCATTGCAAAAAAACAAATGAAACAGCATGCACCCTTAATTAGTTTTGAACTAAAAGGTGGTATTGAAGCTGGTAAGAAATTTATTAACGCAGTGGAAGTTTGCACGCGTGCGGTATCATTAGGCACTGTGGATACCTTGGTGTCGCATCCTGCAAGCATGACCCATATGTCCATACCAAAAGAAGAGAGAATTAAATATGGTATTACCGATGGTTTAATTAGAATGAGCGTAGGGATTGAAAATATAGAAGACCTAGAAGCAGATTTAGCACAAGCATTGGCTAAAGCGGCTTTATAGTTTAAAAAAGCCAAACACTATTAATAAGTTCTTATGGAAATAAAAATTCGCAAAGCAGTTCGTAAAGATTGTTTACGTATGATGGAATTGATCCAAGAACTAGCTACTTACGAAAAAGCACCAGACGAAGTCACTGTATCTCTTTCCCATTTTGAAGAAAGCGGATTTAGCCCAAAACCAGTCTGGTGGGCCTTTGTAGCAGAAGTGAGTGGCATTGTGGTAGGTATGGCTTTATACTATGTGCGTTATTCTACCTGGAAAGGACAAAGAATGTATTTAGAGGATTTATTAGTGACAGAAGAAATGCGTGGTAAAAAAATTGGAAGCTTACTATTTGAAGCATTAATACAAGAAGCAAAAGATAAAAAATTTATAGGAATGAACTGGCAGGTTTTAGATTGGAACGAACCTGCTATTAATTTTTATAAAAAATACAATGCGAGTTTAGATCCCGAGTGGTTAAACTGCGCTATTAGTTTTAATCAAAAATAGTTCTGAACAAGTTGGTTTTTTTTCTGCCAAAGGAGGTGGATAATGTTAATTCATAACTATTTGTTCTCATAGTAGAAGCTGATTTATTAGTATTGTAAAAATCATAACTGACTCCAAAAATATATTTATTAGAAATGAATGAAATAGTGGGTACAAAGGCTTCATTTTCTCTATAATAAAATCCAAAATACATTCGTTTTATATCATCTTCATAATTTTTCAAGGGCACTCCTACTGAGGCACCCACATAAAATTGTTGCTTTGATTTTTGATACAAAAAATTTCCGTGTATTGAGATAGTTAAGGCATCAATGAATGAAATCTCAGCACTAGAGAATAATCTATATCTATTTTCTGGAGCTGTATTTAATAAATAAATAGTTAAATTCTGCTTGTTTACAAAAGAAGAAGATAATCCAACTTGCATGAAAGCAGATTCATCATGTTTGGTATATAAAGCACTTGCATTTGTAGAAAATGAATTTGGATTAGGAACTAAATTTTCTAAACTAGTATTTCCACTTAATTTAGCAGTATAGTCATACTGATCTTCGAAGCGTAGTTTTGTCCTATTCAAAGAAGTCTGGTTAAAAGTAGTACCTATTCCTAAGGATATATTTTTATACAAATTGTCATCTAAATAAATATGATATGCTAAATTTAATCCAATAGTGTTGAATTGCATTACCCCATTCATTACTTGATCTGAAACTAGCTGTACTCCATAACCTAAATAATTTTTACTATTATCTACTGCATTAAAGCGGGTATCATAACCAACAACAGCGATCTTATACAAATTTTGGCCATTAATCATTTGTGATTTGATATTACTTTGTAGCCTACTTCCATACAAACCATTACCCACTGATGCAGAACTTAAAAACTGACTTGACATGAATGGTTGTGACAAAAGAACTCCTTGCGCCCTTGTTGTAAAACTGGCAATTAAGCAATAAAATAATATATAAACTTTTTTACTCAAAATATTATTTTATTAATAAGAAACTGCCCGTCTTCCTAAATGTTTCACTTTTCCTTGTTACATACTCAGCTGTCCAATAATAAGCATCTGCATCTTGGTCCACACCATTAACTCGTCCGTCCCAACCTTCAGATAATAAGGAGGTTTGAAAAACAATATTACCATTACGATTGTATATTTTTAAAAAATTTAGACTTGCAATACCACTATTATACATAGACTTGATCACGTCATTTAGTCCATCAAAATTTGGCGTAAATGCATTTGGTAAATCAAATATAAAATCAGTAGTGACGGTAATATTATAAGTGTCTGTAACTGAACAATTACTTGTCGTATCTAATCTATATAAAGCATAGGTGACATTATTAATGCCTCTAAAAACGGGATCCTTGTCGTTATATAAATCAAGATTCATCGTTGGTGACCAATCATATACCGAATAACCAGAATCGACTTTAGTTTTTATGATTGTACTAAAATCATAAAAAGCTTCCTGAAAAAATATTTTAGGCTTTACAGGATCATATACTTTAATTTTAAATGGAGTAGAATTTTCGGATACACAACCATAAGCATCCGTTACCTTATAATAGATAGTTGCTACCCCGCCCTTTCTTGCAAGTAAAATACCAGCAGTATTTGAACTAACACTTGCACTATCTGAATTAATTGTAAATTGATAGGGTGCTAGTCCTACTGATACATTGTTTAATAAATTAATAGTTGCACCTTGACATACAATAACCGATCCTGATAAAGGTTGCGCTATTGGTAGCGGATTGACTACCTGATCTACAATCGCATTATTCTTACAACCATTTAGGTCTGTTCCAATAACTGTGTAACGATCGGATGCTACAATTTTAAA
>CANETM010000164.1 GCA_947441205.1 Bacteroidota bacterium
CATTAATTCAATTCGTTCTAAAGTAGTCTCCTCTAAAGTATTTTCCCATAAATGTTCTAAATCTGGAATAATTGGGGATCCGTAATTGAGCAATCTATTTGAAATTGTATTATAAACTTCTTCATCAGGGTCATCAATGAGTTTAAACAACGCTTTTATTTCTTTTTCGTTTTCCATGAAAACAAATGTTGGGTTTTAATTATTCAAATCAACGTCATTTTTTTGATATTTTAAGCCATAATTTATCCCATGTATGTGGATATATTAATCAGTTTGGCACATAATAAATAGAATTAATTTTCGTTCACTATAATTTATGCTTAATTAGACCTGTAAATATGACTAATTGGCTATATTTATGTATTATTTAAGAAACTCATGCAAAATCAAACAATTGCTACTCCAAAATTTCCAGTATCGACAAAGTCTTTACATGCCGAATTGAAAAAAAGAGTAAACGAATATTTAGAGCAACAAAATGTAATCGGTACAGGTAATTATAAACTTTTTTCAAAAGCGATTATCTTGATTACTTTATTCGTGCTTACCTATATACACTTAGTATTTTTTACACCTCCAGCTATTATTGCAGTAATTGAATGTGCATTTTTTGGTGGGTTAATTGCTGCCATTGGCTTTAATGTAATGCATGATGGTAGCCATGGAAGTTTTAGTAAATATGCATGGTTAAATAAGTTAGCTTCTTCATCTATTAGTGTTTTAGGAGCAAGCCGTTTTATGTGGGGAATGAAGCATGTAACTATCCACCATACTTACACAAATATTGATGGAGTAGATGATGACATTGAAGTAGGCGTGTTGATGAGAATGGCACCAACTCAAAAACACTATTTAGTTCACCGTTTCCAACATGTATACTTTTGGGTACTTTATATGTTATTATATGTGTTTTGGATTTTCTTTGCTGACTATAAAAAGTATTTTTCTAAAAAAATAGGGTCTATCACTTTTAAGAGTATGACTTTTGCGGAACACTTCGAGTTCTGGGCAGTGAAAGTGTATCATGCTGCGGTTTTCGTAATTGTTCCCATTTATATGCTTGGATGGGTTAGTTGGATAGTTGGTTTTATAGTTTGCACTTTTGTTGCAGGTTTTGTTTTAAGTATTGTTTTTCAATTAGCACATACGGTCGAAGACACTGCTTTCCCAGTTGCTATTCAGCCTGAAAATAGGATGCCGGATGAATTTGCTGCACATCAAATTCAAACTACTGCAAATTTTGCTACAAAAAGCAAAATTGTTAGTTGGTTAGTTGGCGGATTAAATTTCCAAATTGAGCATCATTTATTTCCTAAAATTTCACACGTTCATTATCCTGCAATTTCAAAAATTGTTAAACAAGCATGTGCTGATTTTAAATTGAATTATATTGAATATCCAACTGTTGTAAGTGCTATTAAAGCGCACGTTCAATTTTTAAAATCAATGAGTAAGCCTGCTATAGCTTAAATTCAACTTTGTTGACATATAAAAAGGGATAACATTATTCATGTTATCCCTTTTTATATGATTAAAGCTTATAAATGATTCAGCTTGATTAGGAAGCTTTCTTTTTTCTAGCAGTTTTACGAGGTGGATTCTTTTTCAATTCTTCAATAATATCTTTTACTTCCTCGATGGTTAAAGTTTCTACTTTCTCTTGTTGATCTTTTGTTAGCTTATAATTACGTAAGCCTTGTTTGATATATGGGCCATAAGGACCTCTTAACAGTTGTATTTTCTCTTTTTCAAATACTTTTATTGTACGATCGTCTTTTGCTTTTCGCTTTTCAGCAATCATTGGGCTCAATTCTTCGAGGGTTACAGTATAAGGGTCCATTTCCTTATTCAATGAGTAAAACTTCTTATCATGAGCAGCATAAGGGCCAAAGCGACCAATACTCACCGATACTTCTAAATCCTCAAACAATCCTAAAGTTCTAGGCATTTTAAAAAGTTCCATAGCCTCTTCGAAACTTATGGTTTCAATACTTTGGGATGCAGTTAGTTTTGCAAATCTTGGTTTTTCTTCTTCGTCCTGGTGTCCAATTTGTACCATTGGTCCATATCGACCCATACGTGCAATTACTTTCTTTCCAGATACCGGGTCAAATCCTAATTCTCTTTCTCCCTTAGCGCGTTCGGCATTTTCTAAGGTAAATTCAATGGTTTCATGGAAAGGATTGTAAAACTCCTCCAACATTTTGCTCCATTTTAACTTACCCATTGCAATTTCATCAAACTCACCTTCTATTTTAGCCGTAAAGCCAAAGTCCATTACTTTTGGAAAGTTTAACTTTAAAAAATCAGTTACCACTAATCCTAAATCGGTAGGAGAGAGTTTATTTTTTTCGGCTCCTGTAATTTCAGAAGCTTGCTCTGTAGTGATTTCATCCTTTGTATTGAGAGATAATATTTGATAAATTCTTTTAACACCTTCTTTTTCTTTTTTCTCTACATAATTACGTTTCATAATAGTAGAAATAGTTGGAGCATAAGTCGATGGTCGACCTATTCCCAATTCCTCTAATTTTTTAACCAAACTAGCCTCGGTATATCGAGAAGCAGGACGGCTAAAACGCTCCAAGCCTGTCATGCTCAAAAAATCCAACACTTGACCTTTTGATAAAGGAGGTAGTATCTTTTCCTCCCCATCAGCCGCGAATGCGTCTTCTTCGTCAACCTCATCATCATCCTTGCCTTCTAAATATACTTTTAAGAAACCATCAAATTTCATTACTTCACCGCTCGCAGTTAAGTTTTCCTTATTGGTAGAAATTTCAATTTTTGCTGTTGTTTTTTCAAACGCTGCATCTGTCATTTGAGAGGCGATGGTACGTTTCCAAATAAGTTCATATAAACGATTGGTGTCAGCATCATCCACCTTAGATTCATTCATGTAGGAAGGTCTAATAGCTTCATGCGCTTCCTGTGCATTTTCGTTTTTATTTTTAAACTTGCGAGGCTGATAGTAGTTAGCACCAAAGCTTGAATTGATCTCAGTTTTGATGGCATCCATTGCAGTTTCACTCAAACTAATACTATCAGTTCTCATGTAAGTGATTTTACCACTTTCATATAATTTTTGCGCTAATAACATTGTTTTACTAACGCTGTATCCCAATTTACGAGAAGCTTCTTGTTGTAATGTTGATGTTGTGAAAGGCGCTGGTGGCGTACGTTTCCCGTCTTTAACGGCTATATCCTTCACGGTGTATTTCGCACCCTTACATTCGTTTAAAAACTTTTCAGCAGCACCAGCAGTCGTTAATTTTTGCGGTCCGTCTGCTTTAAATTTTACCTTCTTTTTATTGATATCTAAAGCCGTAAATAAAGCACTTACTTTAAATACACTTTCAGGAATAAACTGATTTATTTCTCTTTCTCTTTCTGCAATTAATCTAACTGCAACACTTTGAACACGTCCGGCACTCAAACTTTTTTGCATGCCAATTTTACGCCACAAAACAGGACTTAATTCAAAACCAACAATTCTATCTAATATACGCCTTGCTTGTTGTGCGTCTACCAAATCCATATTAATTAAACGTGGATTTGCTACCGCTTTTTTAATAGCTGGTGCGGTAATTTCATGAAATACAATACGCTTTGTTTTTTTAGGGTCTAAGCCTAAAACTTCGGCCAAATGCCAACTGATACTTTCTCCTTCACGGTCCTCATCCGATGCCAACCAAACTTCTTTCGCTTTTTTGGTCATGGATTTTAATTCTTTGACTACCTTATCTTTTTCAGCAGGTACCATATACCTAGGGGCAAACTTGTTTTTCAAGTCAATACCCATATCGTTTTTCTCTAAATCACGGATGTGACCATAGCAACTTCTTACTTCAAATTCTTCACCCAAAATCTTCTCAATAGTTTTTGCCTTTGCAGGCGACTCAACAATTAGTAAGTTCTTTGACATAGGTGCAATATTAGGCCAATCAACTTAAAAAATAAAAATCATCTGAATTTACGCAGTAAAAAAAGTCACAATTTGTTCAATTACAGCGGGTGTTTTATACACTTTATTGTGACCTAATCCATTGGTAATCAAGAATTTAATATTTCCCGGGGCTCTATTTTTAAAAATTAATAAATCTTCGTAAGGA
>CANETM010000165.1 GCA_947441205.1 Bacteroidota bacterium
AATCTTTTCAAGTCCTGGTTCGTATATGGTGATTTGTCCTGCACTTAGTTTGTCAACCTTTGCTTTATCAATATCTACACAAGTAACCTTGTTACCTGTTTCTGCAAAACAAGTACCCGTCACCAATCCAACATAACCTGTTCCTATAACTGCTATTCTCATTTGTAAATATTATTAATTAAAAAAAGAAGTAACGCCTTCAACAATATATGCCAACTGTTCGGCATCCATTTCAGTATGAATGGGCAATGAACAAACACAAGGCGTTAATGCGTTTGTGATTGGCAAATCCAAGTGGTTATTATTTTGTCCGCCAAACATTTTTTGTAAATGTCCTGGTACAGGATAATAAATCATACATGGTATTTCCTTTGAAGCTAAATGTGCAATAAATTTATCTCTATCCACCCCTTTTAACTGCATAGTATATTGATGGAAAACATGTGTAGTATAATCAGCAGTCGCGGGTGTTACAATTTGTTCAATACCCGAAAAGGCATCGGAATAATAATTGGCAACTACTTGTCTTGCCTTATTATACTCATTCAAATGCGCCAACTTAATATTTAAAATAGCTGCTTGTATGGAATCTAATCTTGAATTACATCCAACAACATCATGATAGTATCTTTCTGATTGACCATGGTTTGCAATCATCGCCATTTTATCAGCCAATGATTTGTCATTTGTAAACAAGGCACCGCCGTCTCCAAATGCCCCTAAGTTTTTACTTGGGTAAAAAGAGGTTGCACCAATATGTCCAATCGTTCCTGTTTTCTTTTTTGTACCATCTGAAAATGTATAATCACATCCAATAGCCTGCGCATTATCCTCAATTACATAAATATTATGTTGTTTTGCGATTGCCATAATTTGTTCCATTGGTGCAGCTTGTCCATATAAATGCACAGGTACAATTGCTTTTGTTTTTGGTGTTATTGCTTTTTTTAAACTTTCAATATCCATACAATAAGTTACCGGATCAACGTCCACAAAAACAGGCGTTAATTTTAACAAAGCCACTACCTCGGTTGTAGCGATATAAGTAAATGATGGTGTGATTACTTCATCCCCTGGTTGAAGATTTAAAGCCATCATGGCAATTTGCAAAGCATCTGTACCATTTGCACAAGGAATTACCTGTTCAACCCCTAAATAAGTGCCTAAATGCTGTGTAAAATCCTTGACAGCTTTTCCATTAATATAGGCAGCTGAATCCAAAACATCATGTATGGCAGCATCAACTTGATCCTTAATGGCTAAATACTGCGTTTTGGTGTCAACCATCTGAATTTTTCGCATCCTATAAATTTTAGTAAAATTACAATAAAAAGACTGATTTTTGCCCCTAGAACCCCCTTTACATGTTATTGTATAAACTATTCTTATTTACATATCCTAAAGTAGCTAAATGGCTGGGTTTTTTTAACCAAAAAGCCAAACAGTGGACTATTGGACAAAATGGGGTTTGGGCTGAAATTGATGAAAAACAAAAACAACTATCCGGGTTCTCAATAATATGGTTCCATGCAGCCTCTTTTGGTGAATTTGAGCAAGGATTACCCATTATTGAAGCCCTCAAATTAAAGTACCCTCAGTATAAAATTTGGGTAACTTTTTTTTCACCATCTGGATATTTATATCGAAAAAATGATCCTTCAGTTGATGCTGTTACCTACCTCCCATTTGATAGTCCTGAAAATGCAGTTAAATTTATGGATGCAGTAAATCCAAAATTAATTGTATTTATTAAATATGAATTTTGGTTTTATTATTTAACTGAAGCAAGAAATAGAAAAATTCCAACGATATTGGCATCCGCCATATTTAGACCTAATCAAATATTTTTCAAATGGTATGGAAGTTTTTACAAAAAAATGCTTTCCCTATTTTCGAGTATCTTAGTTCAAGATGAGGATATGTATGAATTAGTTGCACCCATCATTAAAAAAACAAGGCTATTTATAAGCGGTGACACCCGATTTGACAGGGTTTTTCAAACATCTAAGCAGTTGAATTCAATTGACTGGATGCATCTATTAAATGGTAATAAAAATATTATAGCAGGTAGCACTTGGAAGGAAGATGAACTTATTTTATTTAAAACCACTGCTCACTTTACGCAGTTTAATTGGATCATAGTCCCACATCATGTTGATGAAAAAAGTATTGCATCAAGTAAGAAAATATTTCCAAACTCCATTACGCTCTCCGAACTATTACAAAGCGGTATAAAACATTCAAAACCCATTGTGTTAATTGTTGATAAAATTGGATTACTTAGAACCTTATATCAATATGCTTATATAAGTTATGTAGGGGGTGGATTTGGTAAAGACGGAGTGCATAATGTATTAGAACCTGCCGCTTTTGGTATTCCAGTAATTTGGGGACATAATGACATTAAGTATAAAGAGGCAATTGGATTAAGAAAAAGTAATGGCGGCTTCAGCATAAAAAATGAAGCTGAATTAGTAATGCATTTAGACGAATTATTAAATACTGCTGGCTGTTATGAACAAGTTAGCAATAATGCAAGCGCTTATATTGTAAGTAATACAGGAGCGACCAAAAAAACAATGAAAGAAATTGATATACAATTAGACAAGCCCTAAGCAAGTATTGTTTACTTTTGTACGAATTAAATTGATAATATAATTTAGAATGCAAATGTTTATTGAACAAAATATAAATGGTGAAAAAAGAGGATTTATTGAAGTGATCTGCGGCAGTATGTTTAGCGGTAAAACCGAGGAGTTAATTAGACGTTTAAAACGAGCGAAAATTGCCAACTTAAATGTAGAAATATTCAAGCCTGCTATTGATACAAGATTCGATCAAAATAAAGTAGTAAGCCACGATGCTAATTCAATACACTCAACACCGGTTGACCATTCAAGCAAAATATTATTACTTTCAGAAAACGCTGATGTAGTTGGAATTGATGAAGCCCAATTTTTTGATGAGGATGTGATTCGTGTTGCTGAACAACTGGCTATGCAAGGCAAAAGAGTAATTGTAGCAGGACTAGATATGGACTACTTAGGTAAACCTTTTGGACCCATGCCTCAGTTACTTTCAATTGGCGATTTTATTACCAAGTTGCATGCCATTTGTTTACAATGTGGTCACTTGGCTAATATCTCCTACCGTACAAGTGAGGAAGATGGCACTGTGGTAATAGGAGAAAAAAATAATTACGAACCAAGATGTAGAATATGCGCGAGCAAGTAAAAAATATATTTACGCTCATAAAAAAAGATTTGCTTTTGGAATTCCGCCAACAGTATACTTTTTTTGGAATTCTATTATATATCGCCTCTACAACATTTGTTATTTATTTAACAATGGGGCAACCTGATGACAGGGTTTGGAATGGATTATTTTGGGTGATTCTATTATTTATATGTATTAATGCAGTAGCAAGAAGTTTCTTACAAGAAGGACGCGGACGAATGCTTTATTTTTATACGATTGCTAGTCCAATAGATTTTATTTTATCCAAACTTGTATACAATAGTGTTTTAATGGTGTTGATGAGTGGATTAAGCTTATTTCTTTTTACTTTATTATTAGGCAACCCATTACAACATAGCCTTTTGTTTTTTGGAATTAGTTGTTTAGGCGGAATAAGCCTGAGTCTTGTATTTAGTTTTCTTGCAGCCATTGCAGCTAAAGCACAACAGCCATCGGCAATTATGGCAATACTTGGCTTCCCTTTAATAATACCTCAGATTCTTATTTTAATGCGCATCGCCAATATCGCATTTGCCGATGTTGTTCAAAATGGTTTACCTCAACTAGTTGGAATGCTTGTTGGATTTGACATTATGATTGTTGCACTCGCCTACATACTTTTCCCGTTCCTTTGGAAGGACTAAAACTGAAGGTGGCGAACTGTTTGTCCGTTATTGATTAATTGCTTTAATGAATCTATTCCTATTTTTAAATGTCGTTCTACAAATTCTGCTGTTACTTTAATATCACTTGCTTCGGTTTTTACACCTTCCGGTATCATCGGTGAATCACTCACTAATAATAATGCACCTGTAGGTATTTTATTGTAAAAACCTACTGTAAAAATGGTAGCGGTTTCCATATCAATTGCATA
>CANETM010000166.1 GCA_947441205.1 Bacteroidota bacterium
CATAAACAAAATCAGTTCGTTCAAACCCATAATCAACCATTTGTTGCATTAGACCATTTAAATCTAGATGATCATTGGTTTTGATTTGAATTATATTTTGCTGTAAAGTTTTAGCCATGACCACTTTTTCAAAAAGTGCTTCAGCATAAGTAACAATAATTTTTTTGTTCCCCCCCATTGAAATTTTTGTCAATGCCTCCGTCCTCAACATTACATGTGATGGATTTAATAAACTAAAATTATGGGGCGATTTAAAGGAGGATGGAAAATAAAATAAATCTAGTGCTTCAGTTACGCTTTCAATGGAGTTGAAAAAATAAGCAGCTTCTTCGGCATCATTTAATACGATTAAGTGATTTAAATGATTTGTTTTTTTATTGCTAAAAATGGACTGTAAAACAAAAGCAGCAGATGACCCATTTAAGTTTTGTAGAAATACCTGAAAGGCTTTTTCTTGGTTTGTGGACATAGCTATCCTGTCCACCAAGTTATTTAGGAGGGGGGACTTTTCAAAACGCTCAAACAAAGATTGCTCATTCATACCCGAACAGCAAAGATACCAATACTAAAAGATAGTTTATTGATTATTTGTAAGGCTATATACGTTAATGTTTAATTCAGTTTTTTCACTTTCCTTTACCTCAAATAAAGAGGCCCACTCTGCTCCTGAGAAATAAGGAATATAGTATGTATTATCATATTTAACAAAAACACTATATTTTCCTATGTTTAATTTTGACCCATAATATCCAAGACTATCTGAAACAAAACTTGTAATTAATGTACTATTAATTCGGCTACAAAATGCCCCATTTAAATTTTCTAATTGCTGTAATTTCGTGGGTGCATATATATAAATCGTTGTGGCTAAAGGACTCCCCTTTTTAGAGGTCGAACCAGGCTGTGGCATTGAATTGTATTTATGTTCAAAAACTTGGCCTATTAAATTATAATTAAGCTGGGGTTTGGGCAATACAGCACAAGCGATAATGGAAAAGAATAAAGACGCTTTTAACATATATTTTAGACAATTTTCCATGTAACTAATTTAATTCAATTTACGAAATAATATACCGAGAATTCATTGTATTTTTAATACAGCTAATTATAGTATTTTATATTAAAATCATTTCATGAATAAATCGATTTTCGTTCTAATAGTATGCTTATTTAATTTTACAATGCTTAATGCGCAAGATGTAACAAGAAAAAACATTTTAAATAATGCTGCAAAATCGTTTGAGGCTGAATCAAGAGCAAGCTTTAGTAAAGCAATTATAAAATCTTCAGAACGAGGATGGCCTCTTGAATATCAATCAAGCAATAATCGACACTCTAGCTTAGTAGGTGTTGATCAATTTGGATTGCCTATATATTTAACCACATTTGCAGACCCTGTTCAAGCAATTACAGTTAATACAAATCAACTATGGCCAGGTGGAAGTAGCGGATTTAATTTAAGTGGCTCAAGTGACAGTATTACCAATAGAATTGGTGTTTGGGATGAATCCTCTCCGAGGTTAACACATGTTGAGTTTGCAGGGCGCCTTTCATTAAAAGATAATGCTAGTAAAACAGTTGATCACGCATCGCATGTAACTGGAATTATCATGAATAAAGGAATAAATGCGCTTTCAAAAGGAATGGCATATGGTATAAAAGGCGCATACGCTTATGATTGGAATAGTGATGCGTCGGAAATGGCTGCTGCTGCTGCAAATGGTTTGTTAATTTCAAATCATTCATATGGAACTGTTTGTGGCTGGGATTACAATACTGACTCTTCAAGATGGGAATATAATGGAAGATCGAATGAAAAGGAAGATTACCGATTTGGGCAATATAATTCAACTTCACAAATCTATGATTCAATTGCTTACAATGCACCTTATTACTTAATTGTAAAATCAGCTGGCAATAGCAGAAGTAGTAATGGACCTGCCGTTGGACAACCTTATTGGCGCAGGGATGAAAATGGTAAATTATATAATGCAGGCAATAGACCCGATAGTTTAAGTAGTAATAATAGTTATGAAAGCTTACCAACCGATGCAAACGCTAAGAATGTTTTAACCGTAGGTGCCATTGCAGCTATAAGTGCGGGGTACTTAAAAAGTACCGACGCTGTTATGACAAGTTTTAGTTCATGGGGACCGACTGACGATGGCAGAATAAAACCAGATATTGTTACCAATGGGTTGTCGGTATATTCTGCAACAAGCACTAATGATTCAAGTTATGCGTATTTAAATGGTACTTCAATGGCAGCACCAGGAGCGTCTGGTTCATTATTATTGTTGCAAGAATTAAGTCAAAAATTAAGTCCTAATAAATTTGTCAAAGGTGCTACCCTTAAAGCTTTGGCGATTCATACAGCCAATGAAGCTGGAACAACACAAGGACCTGACTATAAATTTGGCTGGGGCGTTTTAAATAATTTAGAGGCAGCGAATGTTTTAAATAACTCATTAACAACTAAAAACAGCATAAGTAGTGTTGATTTATTATATGAAAATATTTTACAAAATGGGGAGACCAATACTTTTTCCGTTGTCGCTTCAGGAAGCAAACCGCTCAAAGCAACCATTGTTTGGACTGATGTGAAAGGAAATACTTCTACCACCTTAAATGACAGTACTCGTCGCTTAATAAACGACTTAGATTTAGTGATACAAAAGGGGACAACTACATATTATCCATGGACATTAAATAGAGCATTCCCCGAGAATGGTGCAGTACGAGCAATTAATAATGTAGACAATGTTGAAAAAGTAGAAATTGATACAACACTTGTTGGTAATACTTACACTGTTTTAATTAACCATAAAAGAACATTAGAGCGTGGTCAACAACCCTACACCTTAATTATTAGTGGAGTTGGAGGTGCTGCATATTGTGCATCATCAGCATCATCAAGTGCAGGTACAAAAATTGATAGTATCAGCATCAATAATATTCAGTTTGCTAATAATACTACAAACCAATTTATTGATAATACCAATTTATTTATCAATGGAGAGCCAAGTGGCGTAGTTCCTATTTTCATGAAATTAGGTAGTGCGGATGCTACCAATAATTCAAGGTTTGTAAAAGTATTTATTGATTATAATAACAATGGTCAATTTGAGAGTACCGAAACTGCTTTGACAAGTAGTGCATTAAACAATGGTAATTATTCAGCAAATATTAGCATCCCAAGCACGGCAGGTAGCGGAAAATTAATGAAACTACGTGTTGTTATCATGGAAACTACTAGTAGTTCGAATGTAAATGCATGCGGAGCCTATAGTATTGGAGAAACGCAAGACTATACTTTAAAAATTATTAATCCTTCCAATGATTTACAAGTTAGTGATATCATCAATCCTACTGCGGGTGTTTGTAAAAGAAATGTTCAATATGTAACCGTAAAGGTTTTAAACAACGGATCAGCAAATCAGTCCAATATTCCATTAAGTTTAATTGTAAAAAAAGGTACTACCACTGTTTTAAGTATTAATGAAACATTTAGTGGAAGGTTAAATGGATTGGAAAACATGACTTATACATTCCAAAAGCCTATTCCTATTGATGCAAACTCAACTTATTCAATAACCGCTTCAGCAAATATTCCAACTGACCAACAAACAAGTAATAATTCAATTACTTCCACCATTGTAAGTGCAGCTGAAATTGCAGCACCTACTGGATCGGCAGTTATTTGTAATGGTACGCTAAGTTTAGCAGTAAATAATCCAGTTTTGGGGAATAGCTATTTTTGGTATGACACCAGTGCATTGTATAATCCAATTGCTATTGGAAGTAGCTTAACATTAAATAGCAATGCCACTAAATTTTATTTATCGCAAGGCTATCAGACATTTCTTCCACCTTATACCAATACCGGTTTAATTGGCGGAGGTGGTTATAATATATTTAGTGGTAATTATATGAAAATAAATACCACAACTGCAATGACATTGGAGACAACTAAATTATATTCTGGCTATCCTGGAAAAGTAGATTTCATTTTGGGAACATTAGGAACAGTTAATACCGATGGTACTTTTACTTATTTTCCTATTCAAACCGTTTCTTTAAATATTCCAGCAAGTAATCCAAATCC
>CANETM010000167.1 GCA_947441205.1 Bacteroidota bacterium
CAATAAATTAACTATGAGTAAGTACAGAGCAGGTGTTTTATTTGGCAAGGAATTAGAAACTTTATATAATGATGCTAAAGCTAATAATTTTGCCATTCCAGCGGTAAATACAACTGGAACAGATACAATAAATGCAGCCATTGAAACAGCTGCTAAATTAAAGTCCCCAATTATTATTCAATTCTCAAATGGCGGTGCCCAGTTTATTGCAGGAAAAGGAATGCCAAATGATAATTTACAAGCAAATATTCAAGGTGCTATTGCTGGTGCATTACACGTTCACCAAGTAGCAAAATATTATGAAGTTCCAGTTATTTTGCATACCGACCATGCTTCAAAAAAATGGTTACCATGGATTAGTGCCTTAATTGATGCAAGTGAGAAATACCACAAATTACACGGACAGCCTTTGTTTAGTTCACATATGTTGGATTTATCTGAAGAACCAATTGAAGAAAATATTCAAACCTCAGTTGAATTCTTTAAACGTATGGCTCCATTAGGAATGGGTATTGAAATTGAATTAGGTGTTACAGGTGGTGAAGAAGATGGTGTTGATAACAGTGGTATTGAAAACGATAAATTATATACACAACCTGAACATGTTGCTTATGCATATACAGAACTTGGGAAAGTAGGTAATTTATTTACTGTTGCAGCTGCTTTTGGAAATGTACACGGCGTATATAGCCCAGGTAATGTTGAATTAAAACCTGAGATTTTACACAATAGCCAATTGCATATTGAAAAAACATTAGGCACAGGTCCAAAACCTGTATACTTTGTATTCCATGGTGGATCAGGTTCACCTCAAAATCAAATTAGAGAAGCCATCGGTTATGGTGCTATCAAAATGAACTTGGATACCGATTTACAATGGGCATTCTGGGAAGGTGTTTTAGGATATTACAAAAAGAATGAAGCATATTTACAAACACAATTAGGTAATCCTGAAGGTGCTGATAAACCAAACAAAAAATATTACGACCCAAGAGTTTGGTTAAGAAAAGGCGAGGAATCATTTATAAAAAGATTAGAACAGTCTTTTGAGGATTTAAACTGTATTAACAGAAACGCTTAAACAAAATTTTAACACAGCCACCGATTACAATAGATTGGTGGCTGTTTATTTTTTTATACATTTATTGTACAATAACGATTGCTCACTTAAATGACCCTCCATGAGAAATAGAGAAGAAGATATTGAAGTGAATTTAACAGGCGAAGAAACTAGCTCCAATGAAACTGGAAAGCCAAGATGGTTTAAAAGAATCAAACGAGGTATCACTACGCCAACAGCTGATAAAAAAGAAACACCCGAAGGCTTGTGGTCAAAGTGCCTATCCTGTAATCATATAAGCACGAGTGCAGAATTAAAGGAAAATTTATATATCTGTACTAAATGTAAACATCACCATCGTATTGGAAGCGAGGAATATTTTGAAATATTATTTGATGATCAATCCTACGAAGTATTGTTTGATAATATAGTAAGTAAAGACGCATTAAATTTTACAGACCTAAAAAATTATCAAAAAAGATTAGACGAAATTCATTCAAAGACAGATTTGAAAGACTCCATGCGTGTAGGTGTTGGAAAAATGAATGGTGAGGCTTATGTAGTTGCCTGTATGGATTTTGAATTTATTGGCGGATCATTAGGCAGCGTAATGGGTGAAAAATTTAGTCGCGCAGTTGATCATTGTATTGCCCACAAATTGCCATTTTTAGTAATTAGTAAAAGTGGTGGTGCTAGAATGATGGAGAGCGCATATAGCTTAATGCAATTAGCAAAAACAAGTGGTAAATTATCACAATTAAGTGATGCGAAATTGCCATTTATATCCTTATTAACGGATCCTACTTTCGGAGGTATATCAGCTAGCTTTGGTATGCTTGGTGATTTGAATATAGCCGAACCAGGTGCTTTAATAGGTTTTGCAGGACCAAGAGTTATTAAAGAGACTATCAAAAAAGACCTCCCTCCAGGGTTTCAACGCAGTGAATTTTTATTAGAACATGGTTTCCTTGATTTTATTATTGACCGAAAAGAATTGAAAAATAAATTAGCCGAAGTCGCTTATATGTTCAGAAACTAGCGTTACTTATACTACTTTTGTTGTCCAAGCCGGAAGACTGGAACATTTTTTATGGCGAAATCAAAAGCAATAGCAGCAAAAGAATTAAACAATAGGCAGGCCTATTTTAATTACAACATAGAAGATAAATATGTTGCTGGTATGGTATTGCTTGGAACTGAAGTAAAGTCCATACGTGAAGGGAAAGTGAGCTTTAATGATTCCTTCTGTTTTTTTGATCGTGGGGAGTTATGGGTGCGTAGTTTATATATCAACGCCTACTCTCATGGTTCAGCCAACAACCATATTGAAGTACACGATCGAAAATTATTACTAGAAAAAAGAGAGCTTAAAAAAATTGAAGGAAAAGTAAAGGAAAAAGGATTCACCATTGTTCCGTTAAGAATTTTCTTTAACGAAAAGCATTACGCAAAACTAGAAATTGGAATTGGCAAGGGTAAAAAAGAATTTGACAAACGCGAAACCATCAAAAATCGTGACGTTGACAAGGAAATTAAGCGATTACTAAAAAGATAATGAATGAAATTAGGATAGAAATTAGAATATTAAAAAATCAGGCTCACTGATACTTGGTCTTGTTTTCCTGCTTATAACTAAGCTGTTCGGATAATGCATCAGGATGTGGTTGATTTGTAGTAGCATATGCTGCACCTAATAGTACCACAAAAATACCAAAGGTCCATGCCATCTCTTTCCCAATAAACCAATAACCCCAGGCTTGATTAATTACAGCCTTTTCAGGGTGACTTAATTCATATCTAACTTCAACCCTTTGGCCAACTTTTGGACCATACATTAATTTATTCAACTTTAATTCATAAGGCTTTCCAAATTCTTTATAGACAGCAACAACTAACTCCCCTTTTGAAACAATTGTTGCGGGTGTTGTTTCACTATCAAAATAATCTGGTTCCCTACTAAATGGCAGGTAAAGAAAAAAACAAGTAAGAAATAATATGACTGCTGATTTAATCATTGAAATAAATGCAAATTAAAAGAGCCCCTAGTATTGCTACCAAGGACTCTTAAAGCTAATTTATAATTGAATTAATTATTTAAACTTCTAAAATCAACAGGAACCAATTTACTTACACCTGGCTCTTGCATGGTTACACCATATATCACATCCACTGCACTCATGGTTTGCTTATTGTGCGTTACAATAATAAACTGTGATTTATCAGAGAATTTCTGAATCATTTGCGTAAACTTACCTACGTTGGCATCATCCAATGGTGCATCAACCTCATCCAGGATACAGAAAGGTGCCGGTTTAATTAAATAAATTGCAAATAACATTGCAGTAGCGGTTAAAGTTCGCTCACCACCTGACAACTGTGTGATAGATGATGGACGTTTACCCTTAGGCTTTGCAACAATCTCAACTGCTGTTTCAGCTAAGTTATCTGGATCAACCAATACCAAGTCACAAGAATCTTCCTCGGTGAATAATGCTTTAAATACTTTTTGGAAGTTTTCTCTTGCAGTATTGTATGTTTCTAGGAAAGCTTGATTTGCAGTTGCTTCAACTTCCTGTATGGTTAATAATAAACTTTCTTTAGCGGTAACTAAGTCATTCTTTTGCTCTAAAATAAAGTCATAACGCTTTTTCATTTCAGTATAGGCTTCAATGGCTGTTGGATTCACCTCGCCCATATTTTCCAAACGCTTCTTCATTTTTTCAGCACTCTGCTGAAGCTCCTCTAAAGTTTCTTCGGTTTGACGTCCTTTATCTAAAACTTCCTCTAATTCAACCTTAAACTCAACACTTAAACGCTCCTTCATACCAGACAATTGTAATTTCAAATTATTCAATTTGTCTTTGATTTCATTAATCAACTGATCAACTAATTCTTTTGATTTAATTTGCGTTCTTACAGCACTTTCTTTTTCTTGTAAATCATTACGAAGTGTGTAATATGCTTGATCGGCTTCATTTAATTTTGATTCTTCTTCCTCCTTTGTCTTAATTAAGGCTACTAAAGTCAATTCAATTTGCG
>CANETM010000168.1 GCA_947441205.1 Bacteroidota bacterium
ATTCTGAAGAACATATTAATGAAGTGTTCCTGCCAAAATTAAAAGATGCTGAAAAGGATGATAAGACCGAACAAAATAGTGAACCTTTATATGTTGGATTTTTTCATACAGGAGCCTATCAAGATCAAATAAGTGGGTATGGTGGAATAAAACACTGTTTAATTCCTTCTCCAAAACACGTAATAGTAGAGAAAGATCCGAAAACAGGTAAAATGGTTGACTGGGTATATGCAAAAGAACAGTCTGCTCAGTCCATGTTGAAAATATTAGGTTATCTACGCTAAATAGGTAAATAACATAAAAAGGAGCCTTAATTCATGAATTAAGGCTTTTTTTATGCCAAAACGACCTAAAACAGCTATGTTAATTTTTTGTAAATCGCCAAAATGGCGCTAAAACAAATTTGTAGGGCATTTTGAAAATCCCTAATTTTGGTACAAATAGTAGAAGATATGTACCCTGCAGAGATAGTATTACCAATGAAAGCTGAATTAGTAGATAATGGTTTTGAAGATTTAACAACAGCTTCAGAAGTTGAAAGTGCAATAAAAAATGATGGTACAACTTTGGTTGTTATTAATTCAGTTTGTGGTTGTTCAGCTGGAGCATGTCGTCCGGGTGTTTTAATGGCGGTTGCAAATGCAACTGTAAAACCAAACAGAATTACAACAAGCTTTGCAGGTTTTGATTTAGAGGCAGTTAATAAAGTAAGAGAATATCATTTACCTTATCCTCCATCTTCACCAGCAATCGCATTGTTTAAAAATGGAGAGTTAGTGAGCATGGTTGAGCGTCATCATATTGAAGGCACACCAGCTCAAGTTATCGCACAACATTTAATTTCATTGTTTAATCAACATTGTAATTAATAAAAATAGTAAAGGTTTTTTGTTTTTAGATGGGTTAGTAAAATACGGCCGCACTTTCTAGTGTGGCCTTTTTTTTAGCTAAATAGGTTTAAGTGGATATTTCTTGCTAACATTGCATTATACAATTAAACGAAAATATGTATCCTAATTTATATTATTTGGTTGAAGACTTATTAGGGTTAAAATTTAATGCTTTAAAGCTAATTAATTCCTTTGGATTCTTTGTGGCATTGGCTTTCGTAGCATCTGGATATGTATTATACTTGGAATTGAAACGTAAGGAAGCCTTGGGTGAATTTATTTCAGTTGAACAAGATTATACCGAAGGTGCACCAGCAACTTTATCTGAGTTAGCGACTAGTTTTATTTTTGGATTTTTATTTGGATTTAAAATCATTGGTGCTTTTGTTATTGAAAATGCACTTAATAATACACAAGCTTTTATATTATCATTACAAGGAAGCTGGGCTGCAGGTTTTTTAGTGGCGCTCATTATGACTTATCTTAAATGGCGAGAAAAGGATAAAGTAAAATTAGATAAACCAGTTACAAAAATTTATTCGGTTTGGCCACATGATAGAGTAGGTGACATTGTTTTGCAAGCGGCATTATGGGGATTCATTGGAGCTAAAATTTTTCATAACCTTGAAAATTTAGATGATTTTGCAAAGGATCCATTTGGTTCTTTAATTTCTTTTAGTGGATTAACTTTTTATGGCGGATTAATTATTGCTACCATTGCAATAATTATTTATGTACGACGATTTAAAATTCGAGTTATTCATTTTGCTGATGCAATGGCACCAACTATGTTATTTGCTTATGCAGCTGGCCGAATTGGATGTCATATTAGTGGTGATGGTGATTGGGGTATTCCTAACTTTTCTCCAAAACCATTTTCTTGGATGCCCGATTGGACGTGGGCATACACCTATCCCCATAATGTAGTGAACGAGGGGGTAGCCATCCCCGGTTGCATAGGTAATTATTGTAATCAATTGCCATTACCTGTTTACCCAACTACTTTTTATGAGGTAATTGGTATGTTTATTTTATTCGGAATTATGTGGATGTTAAGACGAAAAATTACCCAACCAGGTATTTTGACGGGTATGTATTTGATTTTTGCAGGTTCCGAACGCTTTTTGATTGAAAAAATCAGGGTAAATAACCGAATTCATTCCTTACCTTTTGAGCCCACACAGGCCGAATTAATTTCAACTTTCTTAATTTTAGGTGGAATTATATTTTTAGTCTTTTCTAAAAAATGGTTCCCTAAATCTATTCCAAACGCTTAATAATTAATATATGCCATCATTTGACTTAGCTAGTTCAGTTGATATTCAAGCCTTAGATAATGCTGTGAATATTGTGAAAAAAGAAATCACTAATCGATTTGATTTCAAAGGAATACACGTGGTAATTGAATTAAATAAAAAGGATTATATCATCAAATTAGAGTCTGACTCTGAAATGAAAGTCCAACAAATTGAGGACGTACTACTAAGCCGATCCATTAAACAAGGGATTGATGCAAATGCCTTTGATTTAAGTAAAGAGCCGCAGCCTAGTGGTAAAACCTTTAAAAAAGACGTACCTGTAAGAAACGGATTGAAACAAGAAGATGCCAAAAAGATTGTCAAGTACATAAAGGACAAGGGTTTGAAAGTTCAAACAGCCATAATGGACGATATCATTAGAGTAACTGGGAAAAAAATTGATGATTTACAGGAAGTTATAGCAGCTTGCAGAACTGAAAATTTCGGAGTACCGTTACAGTTTATAAATATGAAGTCTTAAGGGAAAGTGCTAAACATTGCACTAAAGCCCCTTAATTGACATTAATAGCTGCTTTTGACCTGATAAATTTGGCGAAAAGGCTGTTTTAAGCTAAATTTGCGTCCTATTAAATAATTGTACGGCAAAAACCGTGCTTCCTTAAAAATTCATCAAATGAAACAAGGTATCCACCCAGAAAGCTATCGTTTTGTAGTTTTCAAAGACATGAGTAACGGAACTACTTTTTTAAGTAAATCATCTGCTGTTACTAAAGAAACAATTTTATTTGAAGACGGTAAAGAATACCCAGTTATTAAATTGGAGATTTCAAACACTTCACATCCTTTTTACACAGGTAAAAACATGTTAGTTGACACTGCTGGACGTATTGATAAGTTCAACAAGCGTTACGCTAAGAAAAAATAGAAGAAGACTCCATAAAAGTCCCATTTTATATAAAATTCAGACCCTTTCTTACATTCGTAAGAGAGGGTTTTTTTTACTTACCTTTGTTAGATTAAATTTTAATGATGCTTAAATTAGATATACTTGCTTTTGGTGCACATCCAGACGATGTTGAATTAGGTTGTGCAGGTACTTTATTAAGTGCCATATCAGAAGGTAAAAAAGTGGGGGTCGTTGATTTAACTAAAGGTGAACTTGGTACGAGAGGAACTACTTCACAAAGACTAAAGGAGTCTCAATTAGCAAGTGAGGTTATGGGATTATCTATCAGAGAAAATTTAGGTATGCAGGATGGGTTTTTTAAAAACAATAATGAAAATCAATTTTTAATTATTGAAACCATTCGCCGTTTTCAGCCATCAATTATTTTTTGTAATGCCCCTGAGGATCGTCATCCTGATCATGGTAGAGCCGCAAAATTAGTGGAGGATGCTGCATTTTTATCTGGTTTATCAAAATTGAAAACAACACATAATGGAGTTGAACAACAAGCTTGGAGGCCAACTCAGGTTTTTCATTACATTCAATCGCGAAACCTTGTACCAAATTTTGTTGTTGATATAAGTGCATTTATGGATAAAAAAATGGAAGCAATTTTAACACATAGCTCACAGTTTTATGATCCAAATTCAATGGAACCAGAAACATTTATTTCAGGGACTGCATTTTTAGAATTTGTGAAGGGTCGTGCAAAAGAATTGGGTCAGCAAATAGGTGTTCAATATGCTGAAGGGTTTATTACAAAAAAATTATTAGGTATTGGAAGTTTGGATGCAATCATTCAAAACAAAACCTAAGTTTAAAATATTTATATATACTAATCATTACTTTATAATTTAAGATATGGCAATTGTTAAAGTTGGTTTAATTCAAATGTCTTGTTCAAATGACGTACAAGCAAATAAAGTTAAGGCGATTGAAAAAATTAGAGAAGCAGCAAAAACTGGTGCGAATATAGTTTGCTTACAAGAATTATATAC
>CANETM010000169.1 GCA_947441205.1 Bacteroidota bacterium
ATCATTGTTTTAGACAAAGGAGAGATAGTGGAAATGGGTACCCATCAGGAGTTATTACAATTAGGCGGTTTTTACACAGCATTGAACGAAATGCAGTTTGTGGAAAAAAAATAATCAACATTTTTTCAATTAATTGATTTTCAATAAGATACAACAATTTATTTTTTTAATTTTGCACCTAAGTTTCTCTTAAAAAATGCACAATTTCAACTGCTTTATTCCTATCTTTGCCGCAAATTTTGAGCATATCATGTCCTTATTACGATTAAAAACTTTACTGATAGCCTGTTTTAGCCTTTTTGCTGTATTAAGTGTAACCAATTCATTTGCTAATGAAAATGCGGTTGCTGCAGAAGGTCATGTTGCTAATGCTGAGAAAAAAGAAGGTGACTTTAATGTCACTGAAACCATCTTGGAGCATATCAAGGACGATCATAGCTGGCATTTATGGGGGCACACTTCTATTCACTTGCCAGTGATATTAAAAACATCAAAAGGATTCGAAGTTTTCTCTTCTGAAAAATTCGTGAACGAACATCATGAGCCTGTTGTTTACAAAGGCAACTTTGATTATAAATTAATTGAAGGCAAAACTAAAATCGTGGATGAGAGTGGAAATTTAGATGTTGCTGCTAGCAAACAATTATGGGATTTATCCATTACTAAAAACGTAGCAAGTTTATTTGTATCTGTTTTTATTTTGTTAGTGGTGCTATTAAGTTCAGCTGCAGCGTATAAAAAAACAGGTGTTAAGTCAGCGCCTAAAGGATTGCAATCATTCATGGAGCCAATCATATTATTTGTAAGAGACGAAGTGGCAGTCCCAAATATTGGTGCAAAGAAGTCTGGAAAGTATATGCCGTTTTTATTAACTATTTTCTTTTTGATTTTGACGAACAACTTTTTAGGTTTAATTCCTTTCTTCCCAGGTGGAGCAAATGTGAGTGGTAATATTGCTTTCACCATGACCTTAGCTGTTTGCGTATTTATCGTCGTGAATTTGAGCGCTAATAAAAGTTATTGGGAACACATTTTTTGGATGCCAGGTATGCATTGGAGTATGAAATTATTTTTAGCTCCTATTGAATTAATTGGGGTATTCACAAAGCCTATTTCTTTAATGATTCGTTTATTCGCGAACATTACTGCAGGTCACATTCTAGTATTAAGTTTGATTTGTTTAATCTTCATATTCAAAACGGTTTTTGCTTCAGCAATTGCAGTTCCTTTTGCAGTTTTCATTGGTTTGATTGAGTTGTTGGTTGCGTTTTTGCAAGCCTTCATCTTTACCATGTTAGCTGCAATGTATATTGGAATGGCAACAGAGGAGCATCACCATGAGGCACATGAAGGAGCGGCTCATCATTAATAAATAATTAATTAAAGATTTTTTTTTCAATAACAATTAAAACGTAAAAAAATGGTAGTAGGAAGTGTTGCCGCAATCGGCGCTGGATTAGCTGCTATCGGTGCCGGAATTGGTATCGGTCAGATTGGTAAAGGTGCTGTTGAAGGTATTGCTCGTCAGCCAGAAGCTGCTAATGAAATCCGTTCTAACATGATTGTTGCTGCTGCGTTCGTTGAGGCCGTTGCCTTGTTCGCTGTGGTTGTTGCCTTATTAGGTAACGGATAATCAAGTTGGAATTTAGGTCATAGACCAGATTTCACAAACTTATTATAGGCCCTAGCACAGGGCGAAGGGCCTATAATTTTTTAATGAAGTATTAATGGATTGGATAGAAAATATAAATAAATAATATAAATAGAATTTTATGTTGTTAGAAATAAACCCGTTGGTGTTGCCAGATATTGGCTTGGTATTTTGGAATACCATTGCTTTTTTGATTTTATTAATCGTGTTGGGAAAGTTTGCGTGGAAGCCAATTTTAAAAGCAATTCATGACCGTGAAAGCGGCATTGAGGAAGCTTTGTTAAAGGCCGACAAAATGAAAGCTGACATAACAGCTATGCAAAATGAAAATGAAGCATTGTTGGCTAAGGCGCGTGAAGAAAGAGCTATCTTAATCAAAGAAGCTAAAGAAGCTTCTGAGAAAATGGTTGCTGAGGCAAAAGATAAAGCAAAGGCTGAATACGATCGTATTTTAGCGGATGCACAATTAGCTATTACCCAACAAAAAAATGCAGCTTTAATTGATGTGAAAAATCAAGTTGGTTCATTGGTTATTGAAGTGGCTGAAAAAGTATTAAGAAAGGAGTTGTCTAATAAAGCTGACCAAGAAGGTTATATTAAGCAATTAGCAGACGGAGTTAAATTAAATTAATAAAAAATGTCAAACGCTCGTTTAGCAGGCAGATACGCAAAAAGTATTTTAGACCTTGCCACTGAAAAAGGGCAATTGGAAGCGGTATATGCTGACATGAAATACTTGCAAGCAGTATTTTTAGCAAGTAGTGATTTTGTAAATTTATTACGTAGTCCAATCATAAATGCAGATCAAAAAAATAGTATCATCAATGCGGTTACTAAAGATAAAGTAAGTGCTTTAACAAATGCATTTACAGTATTGTTAGTGAAAAAAGGAAGAGAAGGTGATTTACCTGAAATGGCTTCTGCTTTTATTGAACAATACAATGCTTTAAAAGGAATCCATCAAGTTACTTTAACCACAGCTGTTGAAGTGAGTGATGCATTGAAAAAATCTATTGAGGACAAAGTAAAAGCAGAAAATAAATTTGCAACCATTGAATTAACAACAAAAACCGATGACGCGCTTATTGGAGGTTTTGTTTTAGAATTCAATAATAATTTAGTGGATGTGAGTATCGCAAGAGACTTGAAAGATATTAAGAAACAATTTTTAAGTAACGAATACGTAGGAAAAATTTAAATAATCATTTATTAAAATAGAATTTTATGGTGGACATTAAACCGGATGAAATATCAGCGATTCTTAGACAGCAATTAAGCAATTTTAATGCAAGTGCTGATTTAGAAGAAGTAGGTACTGTATTACAAGTGGGTGATGGTATTGCTCGTGTATATGGTTTGAATGGTGTTAGCAGTGGTGAGTTGGTTGAATTTGAAAATGGTACCAAAGCCATTGCATTGAACCTAGAGGAAGACAATGTGGGTGTGGTAATGATGGGTGAAAGTAAGGGTATTAAAGAAGGTGATAAAGTAAAAAGAACAGGCCAAATCGCCTCTATTAAAGTAGGTAACGGTTTAGTAGGTCGTGTTATTAATATGTTGGGCGAGCCTATTGATGGTAAAGGTCCAATACAAGGCGAATTGTATGAAATGCCATTGGAGCGTAAAGCACCAGGGGTAATTTTTCGCGAGCCTGTAAAAGAACCATTACAAACGGGTATCAAAGCGATTGATGCGATGATTCCAATTGGTCGTGGTCAACGAGAATTAGTAATTGGTGACCGTCAAACTGGTAAAACAGCAATTTGTGTGGACACGATTATTAATCAAAAAGAATTCTTTGATGCAGGTCAGCCTGTATATTGTATATATGTTGCGATTGGTCAAAAAGCATCTACGATTGCAGGTGTTATGAAAACATTAGAGGATAACGGTGCGATGGCTTACACAACAATTGTTGCAGCTTCTGCAGCAGATCCAGCTCCACAACAATTCTATGCTCCATTTGCGGGTGCAGCGGTTGGTGAGTTTTTCCGTGATTGTGGTAAACCAGCTTTAATTGTATTTGATGACTTATCAAAGCAAGCGGTTGCTTATCGTGAGGTGTCATTGTTATTACGTCGTCCACCAGGTCGTGAGGCTTATCCAGGTGACGTTTTCTACTTACATAGTCGTTTATTAGAGCGTGCTGCGAAAGTAATTGCAAATGATGATATCGCTAAAAACATGAACGACTTACCAGCTTCCATTAAGCATTTGGTAAAAGGTGGTGGTTCATTAACAGCATTACCAATTATTGAAACACAAGCGGGTGACGTATCTGCTTATATTCCTACGAACGTAATTTCTATTACAGACGGTCAAATATTTTTAGAGGGTAACTTGTTTAACGCAGGTATTCGTCCAGCGATTAACGTAGGTATCTCAGTAAGCCGTGTGGGGGGTAACGCGCAGATTAAATC
>CANETM010000170.1 GCA_947441205.1 Bacteroidota bacterium
ATTTTCATAAGGCTTGAGTTTACTTGCTTTTTGGTATTAACAAAACTAATTAAATAAAGTTCAACGAAAACTAAAGAAGCCTCCATTAGGAGGCTTCTTATTAACTATTTATATACCAATTTTAGTTACTTATGCTTGCTATTCAAAGTGTCTGTTTCAATCAAACCATCTCTTAAACGCACAACCCTGTGTGCATACTGTGCTATATCTTCCTCGTGTGTTACTAAAATAACCGTATTACCTGCTGATTGAATTTTACCAAATAATTCCATTACTTCAACCGAAGTTTTTGAATCTAAATTACCTGTTGGTTCATCCGCTAATAAAATAGATGGATTGTTAACCAGTGCACGCGCAATAGCAACACGTTGAATTTGACCTCCACTTAATTCATTTGATTTATGGTGACTACGGTCAGCTAAACCCACTTTTTCTAAAGCGACCATCGCGCGTTCTAATCTTTCTTTTTTTGGAATACCCGCATATACTAATGGCAATGCAACATTTTCAGCAGCCGATAATCGTGGTAACAAATTGAATTGTTGAAATACAAAACCTATTTCTACATTACGTATACCAGCTAATTCATCATCAGTCATTTTACTTACATCATGACCATTTAAATTATACATTCCACTTGTTGGGGAATCCAAGCAACCTAAAATATTCATGAGCGTACTCTTACCACTACCCGAAGGGCCCATTAATGCAACATACTCGTTCCTGTTAATATCCAAATCAATCCCTTTTAACACTGGAATAGCCTGATTGGCCATAAAGTAGCTTTTCTCAATCGCTCTTAATTGTATAACTGAAGACATAATTTATTGTTTATTAATAACTTTGGGGACTTTAAAAAATATATCGTCTGAAGCAGGTGCATTTTTAAGTGCTTCTAATCTAGTAATTGAACCACCAATTTCATCTGTTCTTAACACATTAACCGCATCACCCATATGCATCAAAGGCTCGGTTCCAGTTGTATCTAATTCATTTAATTGTTCGACAAATAAAACAAGGTCTTGCATATCATTGACCAATTTATCCATTTTTTCAGGTGCCACGTTCAACCTTGACAAATGAGCTAAATGGGATACTAATTTATTGTCTACTTGCATAGTACAAATGTAAGTCAAACCAACAAACCCTCCATCGAGTATTGTTAAAAGGTTATTTGGCCCAATCAATGGCAAAAAGGTGAAAAAATACCTTGGAAATAAAAAGATTTTTTTGAAATTAGTTGCATAACTAACTAATTTTACACAAATGCTTTAATTATGCAACGTTCAATTAAAAATGTGGTTGTTTTAGGAAGTGGTGTGATGGGCTCCAGAATTGCTTGTCACTTTGCTGGTGTTGGGGTAAAAGTTTTGTTATTGGACCGACTCACTCCAGGTGCCGAGGAATCCAAAAATAAAAAGGACCGAAATAAATTAGTGGACGATTCATTAACGGCTTCCGTTAAATCCAACCCTTCCCCTTTATATAATAGTAGTGCTTTGAAATTAGTTTCAACAGGAAATTTTACGGATGATATTTCAAAAATTAGCAACGCTGATTGGATTATTGAAGTGGTGGTGGAAAGATTAGATATCAAAAAAATAATTTACGATGAAGTTGAAAAATACAGAAAGCCAGGCACTTTAATAAGTTCCAATACTTCCGGTATTCCTATTCACTTAATGGCAGAGGGTCGAAGTGATGATTTTCAAAAACACTTTTGTGGAACCCACTTTTTTAACCCACCAAGATACCTTCGTTTGTTAGAAGTAATTCCTACCCCAAAAACGGACCCAAGTGTAGTTGATTTCTTCATGCATTACGGCGATGTTTATTTAGGAAAAACCACTGTATTATGTAAGGATACACCTGCCTTTATAGCCAATCGTGTAGGGGTTTTTAGCATGATGAGTGTAGTGCATATCATGGAGAAATTGGAAATGACTATTGATGAAATTGAATCATTAACTGGCCCCATTATGGGTCGACCAAAATCAGCTACATTTAGAACAGCTGATGTAGTCGGTATTGACACACTTGTTAAAGTTGCAAAAGGTGTTGCAGATAACTGTCCTAACGATGAAGCAAAAAATATTTTTGCTTTACCAAGTTGGTTAGAAAAAATGGTGGAACAAAATTGGCTAGGTGATAAAACGGGTCAAGGATTTTTCAAAAAAATTAAAACAGCTACAAGCAAGGAAATTTTAACTTTGAATTTAAAAACCTTCGAATACGAGCCTCGCAATAAAACAAAGTTTGCCTCTATTGCTGCAGCAAAACCAATTGATAATTTAGGAGAAAGAATTAAAGTATTGTATGCAGGCAAAGACAAAGGAGCTGAATTCGTTCGTCAATTCCATCATGCATTATTTTCTTATATCAGCTTTAGGATTCCAGAAATTAGTGATGAATTATACCGCATTGACGACGCCTTGAAAGCGGGATTTGGATGGGAAATTGGAGCCTTTGAAAGCTGGGATGCTTTGGGTGTAAGTCAAACAATTACGGATTTAAAGGCTGCAGGTATTGCTATTGCACCATGGGTTGAAGCCATGAATAGCAAAGGACTTTCTTTTTATACAGTAAAAGAAGGCAAACGTTATTATTATGATGTGGCTTCTCAGGATTATAAAATTATACCAGGCGCTGAGTCCTTTATTATTTTATCAGATCTTAAAGAAAAAACTATCTGGAAAAATGTTGCTTGCAATTTAATTGACATTGGCGATGGTGTTGCTGGATTTAGTTGGAATACTAAAATGAATAGCATCGGGGGTGAAGTACTTGATGGACTTAATAAATCTATTGCCATTGCTGAAGAAAAATTTAATGGATTAGTTATTGCTAATGAAGGAAATTTATTTAGCGCTGGGGCAAATGTAGGTATGATATTTATGTTAGCCATTGAGCAGGATTACGAGGAATTAGATATGGCTATCAGGACTTTTCAAAATACTATGATGAGAGTAAGATACTCTTCCATTCCAGTGGGCATTGCACCACACGGATTAACATTAGGTGGTGGTTGCGAAATGAACTTGCATGCCGATACAATTGCAGCAGCTGCTGAAACTTATGTTGGTTTAGTTGAATTAGGAATTGGTGTGATTCCTGGCGGTGGAGGTACCAAAGAATTTGTACTAAGAGCCTCTGATGAAATGCACGTTGATGAACCTGATACCATTACTTTAAAAAATAGATTCTTACATATTGCCACAGCAAAAGTGGCGACATCGGCATATGAAGCAATGGATATGGGTATTTTTAGAAAAGGGCAAGACCATATTGTTTTAAATCAATCTCGTCGAATTGCAAAAGCAAAAGAACAAGTATTAAGTTTATACCATGCCGGATATACCCAAGCACAACAAAGAACTGATATTAAAGTGTTAGGTAAGTCAGCATTGGGTGCCTTATATGCTGGAATCAATGCCATGTGGCGAGGTGGGTATGCAACAGATCATGATAAATTAGTGGCACAAAAATTAGCCTATGTAATGTGTGGAGGTGATTTAAGTGAGGCAAGTTTAGTTAATGAGCAATATTTATTAGACCTTGAAAGAGAAGCCTTTTTAAGTTTATGTGGTCAAAAGAAAACATTGGAAAGAATTCAGTCAGTCATGACTTCAGGAAAGCCTATCAGAAATTAAAATTAGCTATAAGTATATTTTTCAAAAAAGTGAGTTCATTAGGACTCACTTTTTTTATCATATTATTTAGCGACTTAATAATAATTGATTTAATGCCGCATCAACATTGGCATAATCAAAAGAAAAACCAGCTGACTGTATTTTTTTACTAGAAACATTTGCACTTTTAAGCACCTCAATACTCATTTCACCTAGCATAATTTTTAGAACAAAAACGGGAACTTTGACCGTTAAATGAAACTTATGCATTTTAGTTGCAATGGCATTAACTAAGTTTTTATTATTCACAGGTGTTGGTGCCACTGCATTGTAAACGCCTTGTATAGCTTCATTTTCAGCAGCAAAGCCAATCATTTTACATAAGTCATGTTGATGA
>CANETM010000171.1 GCA_947441205.1 Bacteroidota bacterium
AATAGCGCCAAAGAAAAAACCAGTTCCTGCTAAAAAAGCAGCTCCTGCAAAGAAAGCGTCAGCGCCAGTAAAAAAGGCAGCTCCTGCTAAAAAAGCAGCTCCAGCCAAAAAAGCGGCTCCTGCAAAGAAAGCGTCAGCGCCAGTAAAAAAGGCAGCACCAGCCAAAAAAGCGGCTCCTGCAAAAAAAGTTGCAGCTCCAGCTAAAAAGGCAGCACCTGCTAAAAAAGTGGTTCCGGCGAAGAAAGCGGCGGCTCCAGCTAAAAAAGCAGCTTCTGTAAAACCGGTAGCTAAACCTATTGCAGCTCCAGCTAAAAAAGGGACTCCTGCTAAGGCACCAGCAAAAGCGGCTACTAAGCCAACTGCGCCTGTAAAAGTAGTAGCTCCTGTAAAACCAGTTGTAAAATATGCACCACCGGCAAAGCCAGTACCTAAAATACCAACTCCTCCAGTTAAGCCAGTTCGCAAAACTGCTGAGCCTTTGAAGGATATTAAGGTTCCAAAAATCAATGCTAAAAGCAGTGTTCCTTATCAACCTGGATATGTTCCAATGGAAAAAAGAAAGGAAGTTGAAAAGTCAACTGAAACTTTAGTAAAATATTCAGATGCTGATTTAGCAGAATTCAAAGACTTAATTACACGTAAACTTGAATCAGCTAAGGCCGACCTTGCATATCATAAAAGTCAAATGATGCACACAGGTGAATTTGGTGGAGATTTTGATGATGCTAGGTATATGACAATGGAAGACGGTAGTGTTAGTATGGAAAGAGAGCAATTAGCACAAAGAGCAAGTGTATTAATTAGCTTCATTGATAAATTGGAAAAAGCTTTAATGCGCATTGAAAACAAAACTTATGGTATTTGTAGAGTAACAGGATTGTTAATTGACAAAGATCGTTTACGTATTGTGCCTCATGCTACATTAAGTGTTGAAGCCAAATTAGGTAATTTAAAAAACAGTTCTGGAGAATAGATTATAACTCCTTGAAAATATAAAAGCCCTGATTTAATCGTCAGGGCTTTTTTGTTATTTGTAAATTTAGAATTTAACCATCCTTCACATTGGACGCTTCGCGTCCTCTTATTTAACCTCTTGCATTTCAATTAATTTGCGGTAATAACCATTTTCAGCTATTAAAGTATCATGATTGCCGCGCTCAACAATACTTCCTTTTTGTAAAACTATAATTTCATCTGCATGACGAATGGTTGAAAGTCTATGTGCAATCACGATGGAAGTTCTGTTTTGCATCATATTATTAATTGCGTCTTGTACTAATTTTTCGCTTTCGGTATCTAAAGCCGATGTTGCTTCATCTAAAATCAAAATTGGAGGATTTTTTAGCACTGCTCGAGCGATAGTTAATCGTTGACGCTCACCTCCACTTAATTTACTACCACGATCACCAATGATGGTATTGAACCCATCTTCTTTATTTGAAATAAAATCAAATGCGTTTGCGATTTTAGCAGCTTGAATTATTTCTGCCTCTGTTGCATCTGGCTTACCTAATGCGATATTGGCAGCAATAGTATCATTAAATAAAATTGGCTCTTGTGTAACAATACTAATTTGTTGACGAAGACTATTTAAACTATAGTCCTTAATATTTTTTCCATCAATATATAAATTACCCTCACTTACATCATGAAAACGAGGCACTAAATCAGCTAATGTACTTTTACCAGCCCCTGAAGAGCCAACTAGCGCAATGGTTTTACCTTTTTGAATGGTTAAATTAATATTATCCAAAATGGTCGCATCTTGATAAGAGAAAATCACATTTTTAAATTCTATAGAATCCGTAAATCCTTTTAATTCTATAGGATTCTTTTTTTCTTCAACAACAATAGGCGCTTCTAATATCTCATTCAACCTGTCAAGTGTAGCATTACCTCTGTTTACATTATATACTGCTTGCGATAAAGCTTTCGAAGGGTTAATAATTTGAGAAAATAAAGCAACATATCCAATAAAGGAGCTACCAGATAAAATTTCTCCACTTAGCACTAGTTTACCGCCAAACCATAATACACAACATAAAATAATGACACCCAATGATTCTGATAATGGGGAAGCAAGGTCACGTTTATTTAAAATCTTGTTCTTAATTAAAAATATTTCATCTACTAAACTGAAAAAACTTTTTTTAACACGAACCTCTGCGTTAAATGCTTTTATGATTCTTAATCCAGTTAATGTTTCTTCCATTTGGGTCATGATCTCACCCCATTTTATTTGCGCTTTGTTAGTGTGCTTTTTTAAACTATTACCTATTCTGCCTACAATCAATCCTGCTAATGGCAATAATATAAAAACGAATAAAGTTAATTTTACACTAATAATAAATAACACAATAACTATCCCAATAATATTTAATGGCTCTTTAATCATTCCATCTAATGCGCCGATAACTGAATTTTCTAATTCTGAAATATCATTGGAGGATCTACTTAGAATATCACCTTTGCGTTGCTCTGTAAAATAACCAATAGGTAATTGTAATATTTTATTGTAAAGTAATTTCGAATATTTTTTAGTTACTGCATTTCGGATGGGGGCTAAAAAATAAAAGGATAAATATAAAAACAGGTTCTTTAACAACACGGCTACAATAATGCCAAAGCAAATCCATCCTAATGCGAACTCCTTTCCATGTTGCGTAATAATATTTTGTAAAAAGCCATATACTACATCCTTAATATTGCCGGAATCTTTTGTGGCAGTACTTATTGCACCGGTTAACTCGCCTTTCCCAAATATTAAGTCCATGAATGGCATTAACATGCTTAAGGAAAAGAGACTAAAAATGATTGATAATGATATAAAAAGGGTGTACAGGCCCATATATGCCTTATATTCCTTGATGTAGCTAACGATTCTAAAAAATTTCTTCATATTGAAACTATTCAACAAAATAATCAGCAAAGTAACTAATTTTACAGCGAATCAACGATTTTGATTATTATGGAAGAAGGTAAAAGACAGAAACAAGTAGCAGGTGCCATTCAAACTACGATGAATGATATTTTCTTAAAACTAGGGCTAAATATAGTAGACGGGGGAATGGTATCCATTTCATCGGTAAAAGTAACCCCTGATTTATTAGAGGCACGTATTTACTTAAGCTTATTTCAGGTCAATGATCAGGCAGCCTGTTTTAAAAAAATTCAAGCCCAAGCCTGGGAGATAAAAAAGAGGCTTGGTGAGGAAATGAAACATTCATTAAGACGTATCCCAGTATTGCATTTTTATTTAGACGACACCCTAGATTACGTGTTTAAAATGGAAGAGATTTTAAAAAATTTATAAGTGCATTTTTTATTTGCATGGCGATATTTTAGAGGCAAATATGCTTTTCAAGCAATACAAATTATTGCATGGGTAAGTGTATTCGCCATCGCCATTGGTACAGCTGCGCTTATTACTATCTTAAGTGTGTCAAATGGTTTTTCGGATGTCGTTAAAGGGTTATATGCCGATTTTTATGCCGACATTAGTGTAACACCCAAAAATGGAAAATATTTCACACTTAATGATGCTCAGTATGTAAAACTCAAAAACAGTAAAGGTGTAAAAGCAATTACTAGGGTTGTAGAAAGCAGAGCCCTGCTTGTTAAGGATGGATATCAAACAGTTGCTATTATTAAGGGGGTTGAAAATTCATATGGCAACATAAACAAAATTAATAAGTACTTAAAGCGTGGAGAGTGTGCCATTGGTGATTTGCAAAGTCCCTTATTTATTATGGGTATTGGTGTTGAGCATAATTTGGGATTAATGCAACATATGATTGGCGATACATTACAAGTATTTGCAGTTAATAGGTCAGGGAAATCAATTACTCAAATAGGGCAATTAAATAATTTAACAGCTCAACAATCCGGAACTTTTTCGGTACAACAAGAATTTGATGATCAATATGTTTTCACTAATGTGGACTTTGCACAATATCTTTTTGATTTAAATCCTTTTGAAGTTTCCGCAATTGAAATGGCCGTTGACGAAAAAGATGAAAAAAGT
>CANETM010000172.1 GCA_947441205.1 Bacteroidota bacterium
GGAACCAGGTAGCAACGAGGAAATTGTTAATTTTTGCAAGAAAAATTATGGTGTTACTTTCCCTTTAGCCGATAAAATTGATGTAAAAGGAGACCAAATAGCCCCTATTTACCAATGGTTAACTCAAAAATCTAAAAACGGAATATTAGACGCTAATATATCCTGGAATTTCAATAAGTTTTTAATAGACGAAAATGGCAAGATGATTGCCTATTTTCCAAGTAATGTTAAACCAGATAGTGAGGATATTTTGTCTCGAGTAAAGTAACAAAAACCGCGCCGCGGTTTTTTCTTATATTCGTGCCATGTTATTAAGCGAGGTAATTGGTCACGATAAACTAAAACAGCAATTGGTTGAGATGGTTCAGCATCAACGGCTGAGCCATGCTATACTTTTTGTAGGGCCCGAAGGAGCCGGCGCTTTGCCATTGGCTATCGCATTTGGTCAATATATAGTAAGCATCCCCAATAGCAATCTTGACGCTTCAGGCGCTGATTTGTTTGGTGCACCTGAACCAACTACTCCAAAAGTTTATAGTCCCGATGAAATAGCAGAACTTCCAGCTTATCACCGTGCAAGTCAACTCATGCATCCCGATTTGCATTTTTCATTTCCAAGCATCACTGAAAAACCTGGTACAAAAAACTTAAGTGCTAATCATATTGAAGCATGGAGAGATTTTATAAATGGCTACCCATACGGTAATGTATTTGATTGGCTACAATCCATAAATGCAGAAAACAAACAAGGAAATATAAGTGCGGATGAGTGTGCTGAAATTATAAAAAAATTATCTTTTAAAAGTTTTGAAAGCGCCTATAAGGTACTGGTCATGTGGATGCCAGAATACTTAGGAAAAGAAGGAAATAAACTTTTAAAGCTTATCGAAGAGCCACCCGATAATACCATTTTTTTATTGGTAGCGAATTCGGAGGAGCAAATTTTACCAACCATACTTAGTAGGTGCCAGTATATTAAAGTGCCTCGTCTTACAAAAGATGAAATTGAACAAGCCTTAATTAAAAAAGGGCATTTAGAACCCGAAAAAGCTGCCCAAATTGCCTCTATTTCGGATGGTAATTACCGTGAGGCTTTGCACTTAGTTCAACATAGCGATAGTGACTTTTTAACCCAAATAAGAGAATGGCTAAATGCGATATTAAAAGGAGGACCACTAGCCCAAATGAAGTGGGTGGAGGAAACCAGTAAAATGGGGAGGGAGCCTCAAAAGCAATTTTTAAAGTATTTTAATAATTTATTAGAACAAAGCATTCGCCTTAAAATATTAGGCAACGAGCTTAATTTAGACCCTACTTTAAAGGATTTTGCACTTAGAATCAATAAAATTGCTGGAATTGGCCAATTGGAGGCAATAATCGAGGAGCTAGATAAGGCAGTTTACCATATTGAGCGTAATGCCAACCCAAAAATGCTATTTATGGCCTTAGGTATCAAGTTCTATCATATCATTCAGAACAAAACCTTAATTTTGACATAAGCCTAAGCCATGAGGATGAAGTTTAAGGAAGCTAGGCCGGGTATTTTTATTCATTAACAGTTTGAACTAACTATATATGGGATGTGGATCATGTGGAACTGGTAAACCAGGGGGTTGTAAAAGCAACGGAGGATGTAGTACTGGCGCTTGCAACCGATTAAATGTACACGATTGGTTACGTGACTTACCTATTGACGATATTGATAGTCAATGTAAAGTGGTGGAAGTAAGCTTTAAACAAGGCAGCCGTAAAGAATTTTTTAAAAATACAACTCAACAGTTATTTGAAAAAGGTGACTATGTTACTGTTGAAGGTGTTAATGGTTTTGATTTAGGCGAGGTTTCACTAACAGGTGAATTAGTAAGGCTTCAATTAAAGAAAAGAGGGATGGATGAATTTAATCCCGATATGAAAAAAATTCTAAGACCTAGTGCTGAAAGAGAAATTGAAACTTATAAAATTAGTAAAAGTCGAGAAGCTGATATATTAGCCAGAAGTAGAACGCATGCGTCTAACTTAAAATTAGCCATGAAGCTTAGTGAAATTGAAATGCAAGCTGATGGCAAAAAAGCAACCTTTTTTTATACTGCAGATGATAGAATTGACTTTAGAGAACTCATACGCATTTTTGCTGGAGAGTTTAAAGTTAAAGTTGAAATGCGTCAAATTGGTATTCGTCAAGAAGCTGCTAAATTAGGTGGCATAGGAAGTTGTGGTCGCGAACTATGTTGTAGTACATGGTTACATGATTTTAAAAGTGTAAACACGACAGCTGCGCGATATCAAAATTTATCGATTAATCAAACTAAGCTAAGCGGACAATGTGGACGTTTAAAATGTTGTTTGAATTTTGAATTAGATACTTATTTGGATGCTTTACAAGGATTTCCTGACTATGCAGACACTTTACAAACTGCAATGGGTCAAGCATTTTTAATTAAAAAAGATATTTTCAAAAATTTAATGTGGTATACTTTGCCTAATAATACAAAGCATTACCCATTAACTATTGATAGAGTAATTGAAATTAAGAAATTAAACCAGCAAGGGGTTGTCGTTGATGAATTACAAGCAGTTGAATTATTAGGTGGTAAACCAAAAGAGGTGGAACCTTCCTTTGTTGATGTAGTAGGCCAAATTAGTCTTAAAACATTGGAGAAAAATGATCGTCGTCGTCGTGATCAACAACGAGGGCCATCAAATAACAATAATGGGCCTCGAAATTTTGGGCCGAACAATGGACCGAATAATGGACCAAGAAATAATAATGGCCCAAGAAATAATAACGGACCAAGGCCTAACAATGGCCCGAACAACGGACCTAGATCTAACAATGGCCCAAGACCTGACAATCGTCCGCCTCAAGGAAATAATCCTGGCCCAGGTCCTTCACAAGCATAATCGAATCAAATTGATACATAAAAAAATAGCGCTCAAATTGAGCGCTATTTTTTTTCAACTATATTTTTTAAGTACACTTTTTAATAATAGTCTACTTAAAAATTAGTGAAACAGTTTTTCTAATTCTTGATTTGTAAAATCCATTAAGGTTTTTACATAATTAGGTGAGAAATTAAATTCCAATCCAGCAGTTTTATATAATTCTGGCAATGTTTTCGTACCGCCTAAAGCCAATGCATTCATGTAATTTTCCAATGCTTGTGTTGGATTTTGTTGATACTGCATCCACATACCAATTGCCCCTAATTGCGCAATACCATATTCGATATAATAAAAAGGAACTTCAAATAAATGTAATTGTCTTTGCCACCCTATGGCACGATACATATCAAGTCCAGAATAGTCAATGCTATCCGTTGAAAACTCTTTTAGTATCGCTGTCCAATTGTTTGTTCTTTCTTCAATAGTATGATTAGGATTTTCGTATACCCAATGTTGGAATTTATCAATAATTGCTATCCAAGGAAAAATAGTAATCGTTCTTTCTAATTGATGCTCCTTCGCACGATTTAAATCAGTTTCGTTTTCGAAAAATGATTGCCAATGATTCATTGTAAATAATTCCATGGACATACTTGCTACTTCCGCAATTTCCATAGGGTATTCTTTGAAAGCACTTAAAGAAAGGGGATGTGATAAAAAAGAGTGAATTGCATGTCCCCCTTCATGAACCATGGTGGTAACATCACTCATTTGACCTGCAGCATTCATAAATATAAATGGCGCGCCAGATTCTGCTAATGGACAATTGTAACCACCAGGTGCTTTTCCTTTTCTACTTTCTAAATCAAAATGTTTTAATTCATTCATTTTACGCAAACAGTCTGCAAAAAATGGATTGAGTTGTTCAAAACAAGTAACTGATTTTTCATATAAATCTTTACCATCGGTAAAAGGTCTCAATGGCTTGGTACCAGCAGGTTCGGCTTCGGTATCCCAAGGCTTTAAAATATCCAATCCTAACTTCTGTTTTTTGCGCGCATATATTTTATCAATTAAAGGAAGCACATGCAATTTAATCGCTTCGTGAAACTGAAA
>CANETM010000173.1 GCA_947441205.1 Bacteroidota bacterium
AATCATCATCATATTGTAGCTTATAACGAGCTCCTTCCTTCTTTAAACGAGATATTTATAAAATTAGTGGAATCTACACACGCTAGTACTAGAGCATTTCAAAACAGTTAATTCTTAAACCTATTTTATGCATAAAATTTGGCTCATCATACAAAGAGAATATACCACAAGGGTAAAAAATAAACGTTTCCTATTGGTTACTTTCCTAATGCCTTTATTAATTATAGGACTCATTTTTGGTAGCGCCTATCTATCAACCACCGGAACTGAACATCGCAAAATTGCGGTTGTTGACCCGAATGGATTTATTAAAAATGCTTTGAAAAATACGAGTCAAATTGACTTTGAATTTCCTGAAAATATTAATATTAGTAATTACAGCAGCAAGGGATACTCGGATATACTTATCATACCAAAATTCGACACTACACAAAAGACGAATTATATTTTAAGATCAAAAAAATCAATGGGGCTAATGTTACAAAATAGCATTAGCGATAAAATCAATAGTGCGATTGAGGATAAAATGTTGCAAGATGCAGGCATTCAGCAAAATACCTTGGATTCTATACATAAAGCATCACAATTTGCAGAATTGAAAGCATATGAGGACAAAGGAAAAGCTAGTAAGGAAAATAGTGCTGGCTTAGCAATGGGTATTGGATATGCAAGTGGATTTTTAATTTATATCACCTTATTCATTTACGGCACGATGGTGATGAGCGGAGTGATGGAAGAAAAAACAAATAGAATTGCAGAAGTTATTATTAGTAGCGTAAAACCATTTGAACTAATGTTGGGAAAAATAATTGGTATTGGCGCAGTTGGACTTACACAATTTGCTTTGTGGATTATTTTAATCACCACATTAACGAGTGTAGGAATGGGATTATTACCCGCCGATATTCAACATCAAGTAACCACCTTACAACAAACAAACGGTCAAATGGGTGGCGCTGCAGGAATGGCCCAGGCAAGTGAATCTGCTATGCGTATTTACGATATGCAGCATACTATTTCAACTGCAAACTGGCCCTTGATCATTGGATGTTTTATATTTTATTTTATGGGGGGTTATTTATTTTATTCTGCCTTATTTGCTGCTGTAGGAAGTGTTGTGAATGAAGATCCTCAGGATGCACAAAGCTTAATGTTCCCCATTACCATGCCCATTATTTTCTCCTATTTGATAACCAATATGGTTACACAAAACCCAAATACACCTTTAGCATTTTGGTCAAGTATCATTCCATTTAGTTCTCCAATGGTTATGATGGCTAGGATTGCTTATGGAGTTCCTAGCGCTGTCACTTATTGGGAATTAGCTTTGAGTATGATTATATTAATTGCCGGTTTCTTGTTTACGACTTGGTTAAGTGGTAAAATTTATAGAACAGGTATATTAATGTATGGCAAAAAAGTAAACTGGAAAACAATGATGAAGTGGGCTTTCATGAAACAGTCATAAACTTACAAAGCAATTCTAACATTCACCCCTGCCCTTGTATTGATAATAGGTGGTGATGAAGATATGTATGGGGTAGCACGTCGTTGATCGAAGAAAAACTTTAGATTTATTTTACTGTTTAAAACATAGTCAAGTGATGGCTGAATGGTAATTTCTTTTTGACCACCTGTTCCATATGCATTAGTTTGATCTAATCGGCTATTACTATTATATACATCACGCATTGACATATCAAATCGGAAGGTTAATTCATTACTTAATTTTGCATTGTTTAATCCAGGTATATTAAATGGTAGTTTTAATCCTTTCTTCTTCCAGCTTGTACCTATTACCCATTCTTTACTGTTATTTTCACTTAACTGATAATCGACCAAACTTAAAGACAACATCCTACTTTTTTTGTATTCAAATCTTAATGACCACTGAGTTTTAGTAGTCATATTTAGCCCAATCAAAGGTTCCATTCTTTCACTTATCGTTACATTCGGGATTAAATAGTAAGGAATATAATTACCACTTATAGGATTTAAAAAAGTGGGTGTGCCTCGTTTTGTAACATCGTCCACAAAATTCAATGAACTCATAAAACTGTTCATGGAAAGACTACCATTGTATCCATTGGTAATGGTAATATTGGTGAAATATTCTGCTAAAGCCGGTATTTTTGAAAGCCCACTATACATAATATTCCAGTTGGGCTTAGGCATCATACCTGTGAATGGATTAGACCTAATTGAACTATTATTTTGATTAATTAAAGAAACCTTTTTAGGATCCTGACCAGTATAAGCAGCTATGAATGCTGGAATTAATACATCCTGTGCATACCTGCCATATCCAAATGCATAGCCTTTAGCGTCGATGTTGGTTCCCAATCTTTGTGAAATAGTGGTGCGATAATTTTGGAATGCTTTAAACTGTAATGAAATTACATTTGGATCATGATCCTTGAAAAAGGTATTCAATGCCATATAACTTATATTAAACCCTCCTGCAGATAATGGATTGGCATGTGTTCGTATACCATTCAATGATGAACTTGTATCCTTATATAATTCTGAATATTCCTTTGAAAAGGTTTTATTAAAATTGATATCAATGACAAATGATTTTATCGGTTCTAACATTATTCTAGCTGATATCTTTTGATCAAAAGTTTGTCTAAATAACATATTAAATGCAGGATCCCTAGTTAAGTTCCCCTTTTTCTCTTGCAAATTCAACCATGTTGTATCTGGTTGTCTACCAAACATGTAATCAATATTAGGAGACAACCCTGTAAATGTTTTATCTAAAAATTGTACCCCTGACATGTATCCTGGAAGTCGGCTATTGAAATTTTCAGCATAATCTAAATTAGCAGTCTGAGCCATGGTTACAAATTTTGCGAATAACTTTACAAAATCAGGAACGTTCACTGGCTCATTTTGCCTTATTAGTCTTTTGGCAACTCTTTCTTGTTTTCTTTCTGCTCTCCATTGTTTTAAAGCACTATCTCTTGCTTTACCTAACTTACCATCTAGTGCTTCTTTTTTAGTCAATAATATATTGGAGGTTAAGGGGTTGGAAATATTTTGTTTTCCAGCATTATATCCATCATTGATTGCTGCATTTAAATACTTTGATTTTTTATAAAAATTATTAAAACTAAATTGAGTCGTAATTTGCTGAGTCATCATATTCTCAATAGTATTTCCAAGCGTTTGCGCTAATCGGCTTGCCCCCACCCAATTATAGTTTGTTGAGAAATTATAACTTGATGTAATCCAATTGGTAAGTGGAATTTTATTAAATGGCAAATCATAACGTAAAGTCATCCTTTGATTGTATAAGGTATTGCGTCCTCCGCCAAATAACATTCTATTGATTGAATCTCTTTTAATTTGTGTATTGATCGGGCCATCTGGCTCATCAATTCTCGAATTCATGGTAGCATTAAAATCCATATTCAATGACCTAGTCAATGGCCAACGTAAATTAAATAACCTCACCATTGTAAAGTATTTATTATAAGTGGTTTCCACTTTTTCAGTTGTACCATCATATGAACTAACTACTCTTGGTGTAAACTCCCCATATTGCCTATCCAGCACAGTTCTAAAACTAATAAGATTAGGAGTAGGATTTAAATTTATTTCTTTAGCCCAAAGAAGCCATGGAGATGCATTTTTCAATAATTTCTTAAATGGCTCAATTGGTTTTGCATTATGATTATAAGTGTACCCTATAGCACCTCTTTGTTTAACTATTTTATTTTCCTGAATTAAAGGACTGGTTTGATTAAGTTGTGAATAGGAATAACTGAAATCCAAATTACTTAAACTTATTAAATTTGTGTTTTTACCAGGCATGAACCTAACGTTGGTAAAATTCAATGTTTTTATAGTCGTTTGATCGGCAGAAGCATTGATAACAGAATCTTTTTTTGCACCCGTCAAAGAATTTACTTTGTCTTGGTATAAAATGTCTTTATCGAATG
>CANETM010000174.1 GCA_947441205.1 Bacteroidota bacterium
ATGGCAGCTGAGATGATGAAGGACAATAAGGATAAAAATATTATCATGTATTGCACGGGTGGCATACGTTGTGAAAAAGCAAGTGCTTATATGTTACACCAAGGGTTTAAAAATGTATTTCATTTAGAAGGAGGCATAATAAATTACGCGAATAAAATAAAAGAGGCGGGAATTGAAAGTAAATTTAAAGGAAAGAATTTTGTTTTTGATGAAAGGCTAGGCGAGAAAATAACAGATGATGTAATTGCAAAATGTCATCAATGTGGTAAGCCCGCTGATACGCATACTAATTGTAAAAATGATGCTTGCCATTTGTTATTTATACAATGTGCCGATTGTGCTAAAGCCTATGATGGTTGTTGTACTTCCGAATGTACGGATGTTTATCATTTACCTTTAGAAGAACAAGAAAAATTAAGAGCTGGCAAGAAAAATGGAATTCAAGTATTTAATAAAAGCAAACAAAGATTAAGACCAAGATTAGGAGAGGATACAGAAGTTAAGTGAAAATCTTTTTAAGATTTTTTTATTAAATTTTCTTTAATGCTTCACAAACTAAATCATAAGTTTCATCATCTGATTTTTCTTCTGGTTTAAAAGGAGCTCCAATTACTTTTTCATAAAGTTCAATGTATCTTTTCGAGATGGTATCAATCCATTCATCAGACATATTTGGAACTGTTTGACCTTCCTTTCCCATGAAATTATTTTCAATTAACCACTCTCTAACAAATTCCTTGCTCAATTGCTTTTGCTTTTCATTCTTTGCTTTTCTTTCTTCAAATCCTTCACTATAAAAGTATCTAGAAGAATCTGGAGTGTGAATCTCATCCATTAAATAAATGGTGTCTCCAATTTTTCCAAATTCATATTTAGTGTCAACTAAAATCAAGCCTTGTTTTGAAGCAATTTCTTTTCCTCTAGCAAAAAGGGCTAATGCATATTTTTCTAAAATGTTCCAGTCTTCGGCACTAGCCAAACCCTGTTTTATAATTTCATCCTTGGAAATATCTTCATCATGTCCTTCACTTGCTTTAGTGGAAGGTGTAATGATTGGACTAGGAAAAAAGTCATTTTCTGCCATGCCTTCTGGCAATGTCACACCACACAATTGACGTCCGCCTGCCTGGTAGGTTCTCCAGGCATGCCCTACTAAATTGCCCCTAACAACCATTTCAATTTTAAAAGGAGTACATTTTTTACCAATCGCTACATTGGGTGCTGGGGTATTTAAAAGCCAATTTGGGCAAATGTCTACTGTTTTTTGTAGCATATATGCTGCAATTTGGTTTAAAACCTGACCTTTAAAAGGAATAGGTCGAGGTAATATAACATCAAAAGCTGAAATTCTGTTACTTGCAATCATCACAAGTAATTCATTTTCAATGTAATATACGTCTCTCACTTTACCATGGTATTCCGCTATTTGTTGGGGAAATTGCTTTGATTTCATGACACTAAATTAAAATTTTAAGCTTAATTTCTCAGAATTTTTTTAAATGCTAAAATTTTGTTATTTTGTACCACAATTCAATTAAAAACATACAATTATGAAACGATTTTTAAGCAATTTGGGTTTGCTTTGCCTTACCAGTTTAATGGTTTTCTCAGCAAATGCCCAAAGCACTAGTACTATTTCAGGTACTGTTAAAAATTCAACTTCCACGGAGTCATTGTCTGCTGTTTCAGTTACAGTTAAAGGCGGTAGTGCAGGTACATTTACCGATGATAAAGGTAATTTTAAATTAAGTTTAGTTCAAAAACTACCAATTACATTAGTGTTTTCATCTGTAGGTTACGAATCAAAAGAAGTTGCAGTTGAATCAAATAATGCAAAATTATCAGTTACTTTAAAACCTAGCTATGTATTAGGTGCTGACGTTACTGTTTCTGCTTCAAGAGTTGCTGAGAGAATTTTAGAATCTCCAGTTTCTATTGAGCGTGTATCAAGTGCTCAAATAAAAGCTGCTCCAGCTGTTAACTATTATGATTTACTAGCGAACTTAAAAGGAGTAGACGTTGTAGCTGCAAGTTTAACTTTTAAAAGTATTACTACAAGAGGTTTTAGTGGTAGTGGTAACAATCGTTTAACGCAACTTGTTGATGGTATGGATAACCAAGCTCCAGGATTAAATTTCGCTGTGGGTACAATAGTTGGTTTGACAGAATTAGATGTTGACAACATGGAATTATTACCAGGTGCGTCTTCAGCTTTATATGGTTCAGGTGGTATGAATGGTACTGTTTTAATTAACAGCAAAAACCCATTCAAATACCAAGGTTTAAGCTTTCAAATTAAGCAAGGTGTAAACCACGTTGATAATTATCAACGTCCTCAAGCAGCATATCAAGACTATACTGTTAGATGGGCAAGTAAAATAGGCGATCGTTTTGCATATAAAATTAGTGCTCAATATACTGAAGCTCAAGATTGGTTAGCGAATAACAGACAAAACTATTCAAGACTTCAAAACGCTGCAACACCAAATGGTCAAACAATTCCAGGTGTTAGATATACTGATCCTAATTATGATGGTGTGAATGTTTATGGTGATGAAACTTCTATTAATTTAAATCAAATTAGTGGTTTAGTTAAAGCGGGTGTAACTGGTATAGTAGGTGCGCCGACTTTTAATGCTTTATATGGTGCAGCTGCAGGTTTCTCTAATTTTGCTGCCTATAATGCTTTTTTAAGAACAGCAACTGGTCCTGCTTATGCTGGATTAGCTCCTTTTGCACCAGTTTTATATTTGGATCAAAAAGGACAATATGGATTTGTAAGTCGTACTGGATATGATGAAAAAGATATCATTGATCCAGTTACTAAGAATATGAAAGTTTCTGGGTCTATTCATTATAAAATAAATGATAAGACGGAGGCTTCTTTTAGTGCTTACACTGGTAATGGTAATACAGTTTATACTGGTAGTGATCGTTATTCATTACATGATTTAAGTATGAGTCAGTTTAAATTTGAAGTAAAATCAAAAAACTGGTACTATCGTGCTTATAAAACAATTGAAGATGCAGGTAATTCATACAATTCAACTGTAGCTACTCGTTTATTTAATGAAGCTTGGAAGCCAAGTGGTACATGGTATAAGCAATATTTTGATGCTTTCACTGCACTTTCTTTATCAAATACTTCAGTTAATGAAGCACATGCACAAGCAAGAAAAATTGCGGATGATGGCCGCCCAACTGGAAATATTGGTACTAATAGGTTATTTACATATATAACTGGTGTGCCAATTTCAAAAGGTGGTGGTAGATTCTTAGATAAGTCAGTTTTAAATGTAATGGAAGCTCAATATAATTTAACTGAATTATTAGGACTTGATAAATACAATGCTGATTTATTAGTTGGAGGAAGTATTAGAAGTTTTGTATTGAATTCTCAAGGAACTTTATTCGCAGATACTTTAAATAGAATTTGGATTAATGAGGCTGGTCAGTATGCACAATTATCAAAGCGCTTTTTTGGTGACATTTTAAAAATTGCTGTTTCAGGTCGTTATGATAAGAATGATAACTTTGCTGGTCGTTTTACACCAAGAGCTACAGCTGTAGTTAAAATTGCTGAAGATAATAATGTACGTGTTTCTTATCAACAAGCATATCGTTTTCCTACAACACAAAATCAATGGATTAACTTGAAAGTAGGTGCTGGCACTCGTTTAATGGGTGGATTACCGCAATTAAGAAAGTTCTATAATTTCGATAATAATCCAGCTTATACTCCAGCTAGTGTTTTAGCAGGAGCTCCAGTTCAACAAAAGTTCGATGAGTTTAAACCAGAATCTTTGAGCTCATTTGAAATTGGTTATAAAACTTTAATTAATAAAAAATTATTACCTGACTTTTACGTTTATGCTGGCGAATACACCAACTTTATTAGTGGTGTAACACTATGGCAAGCAGTAGTTCCAGGAACACCACTTTTACC
>CANETM010000175.1 GCA_947441205.1 Bacteroidota bacterium
GATCAACAGGGTCAAGTTTTACGTGATAGTATTATATGGTGCGATAGTCGAGCAGTACCCTATGGCGAAGCCGCTTATGCTGCAATTGGCAAAGAAAAATGTTTAACGCATTTATTAAATTCACCGGGCAATTTTACCGCAGCTAAATTAGCTTGGGTAAAAGAGAATGAACCAAATATATTTAATCAGATTGACAAAATTTTATTACCTGGTGATTATATCAGTTATCGATTAACAGGTCAGGCTACTACTTCCGCTTCGGCTTTGTCGGAAGGTATATTCTGGGATTTCAAAAACAATACTTTATCGACTGATGTATTAAATTATTTTGGCTTTAAGGAAAGCATGTTTCCGAAAATTCAAAACGTTTTTAGTGAACACGGCCTGGTTAGCAAACAAGTTGCTGACAGCACAGGATTAAAAGAGGGGATACCTGTTACTTACAAGGCAGGCGATCAGCCCAATAATGCATTGTCGTTAAATGTTTTAAATGATGGTGAGTTTGCTGCGACTGCTGGCACTTCAGGCGTTATATATGGAGTGTCAAATGAATTGGTTTATGATTATGAAACTAGGATAAACAGCTTTGCACATGTGAATCATACCAATGAAAAAACTAAAACAGGGGTATTGCTTTGTATTAATGGTACAGGTATTATGAATAAATATGTAAAGCAATTAATGGGTGCTGATTTATCATATGCTCAAATAAATGACCAAGCTTCAAAAGTTAATGTCGGAAGTGATGGTTTGCACATTTTGCCATTTGGAAATGGAGCGGAAAGAATTTTCAATAATAAAATAGTTGGTGCGCATTTTGAAAATGTGGATTTAAATAAACATACTGCCCCGCATTTTTTCAGAGCTGCGCAGGAAGGAATTGCGTATGCTTTTAAATATGGTTTTGATATCATGAAATTGAATGGAATGAACCCTAACATGATTAGGGCTGGGAAAGCAAATATGTTCTTAAGCAATATCTTTACCGAGGCTTTTGTGAATGTTATTGGTGTACCTATTGAATTATATGAGGCTGACGGAAGTGCTGGTGCAGCAAAGGGCGCGGGCATAGGAAATAAATATTACACATCGGCCGAAGAAGCTTGTAGCATTCAAAAAAGTATTGGCTTCATTGAGCCTAATCATAAAACAGTATATCAAGACATGTATGCTGAATGGAAACAAGATTTGGAACGTCACTTATAATCACAACATCATTTTAATTCGTAATAACATGAAAAAAATATTTGCAGTAAAATTGTTAGCTATTATTTTTTCAGGAATTTTTATATGTGCAAATGCACAACCCTTTCCTTTTCAAAATAAAAAATTATCTACTGACGAACGCATTAAGGATTTGGTGGGTCGATTAAGCTTGCAAGAAAAAGTAAATGAAATGCTATATAATGCACCAGGTAAAATGCCATTCACAACACCTAGTTCAGAAAAGGAAGTGGACGAAAATAAGACAGACATTCCGGGGATTAATGAAAAAATAACATATCCATTATTTAAAATAAATGAAGGAATTAGTTACAAATAGTATATTCGCTGAATAAAGGCTGCATAATATTATTTAACATTTTATTTATTTTATGCTTTAAACCTTTTTTAAAGGTTTGGTCAAAATAACAAATAAACCCATATGCTAAATAATTTTGTAAAGTTGGTGGCAATTGTAATGATTGCAGGTTGTCAAAAAACTACATCGACAACTAGTACTACAGTTGAAACTTCTTCAACCCCTACCATTGCAAATCAGGTAAAATTTACAGGAAATGGGTTTGTGCATAATGGGGCCTATCCCAAAATATTTACTTGCGATAGTTTAGGCGTTTCTCCTGGTTTACAATGGACAAATGCACCAAGTACATCAATTAGTTATGCAATTACCATGTACCATATACCACCTGGAGGAGGCAATCACCAATATATGGTTTTATATAATATTCCTGCTACTACTTTATCCATCCCCGATAATTCAAAGTCAATTGGTAGTTTTGGCATCAATACGGTTGATGGAAAAGCAACATACTCGCCTCCTTGTTCACAAGGTCCTGGGGCTAAAATTTATGTATTAACTTTATATGCTTTAAATGCTCAGCCAACGATTACAGTACCTAATACGCAGGTGACCATGGAGATATTAAGAACAGGGATGAAAAATAAAATTGTTGATAGCGCTGTCATGAGCATAACCTATACTAGACAGTAATTAAAAATAAAACTATAGCTATGAAAAATATCAAATTTATATTCGTTTTATTCGCAGTATTAATAAGTGCAAATTTAATGGCACACGAAGGTGGGCATTATCATAAAGGGGACGGTATTAATTTAAAAACCTGGAATTTAAACACAGGGGAAAAAGTAAGAGGAAATTTTTTCTTAGCTAAAGATGATAAAATATTTATTGAACAAGAGGAGGGCATTATTAAATCAATAAATATTAATGATTTAATAATGGAAGATCAGCAATTAGCAAAACAAAAAATTGCTAAATTCTTAGCAATTAATAATACAAATCCTAGAACTGATAACATTCAACCCATACCGGTAAATCCTTATAAGTTTGTTCCGTTTATATTATTATCTTTTTTAGTACTTTGCTTATTTATATTCAAAGAGGAGTTGATTAATACCTACATTATAAATTCAAAAATTGGGATAAGTTCGATAAGCTTTTTATTTTTCATTACTATTTTAATTGCATGTAGTAAGTCTGAAGTTGCAACAACGGCTTCTACCAACACCACTACTACTTCAACCTTTATTCCTAAAACAACTTCTACATTTATAGATTCTGCTTATACTGCATTTAAGCCTGCTGTCAGCACTAGTTTTGACAATACTTATTTTTACGTCGCTTCTAATGGTATTCCAAATCATAATATGATGATTGGCATTACTAACTGGCAACAACAGGTGCCAATATCGCAAGCCTATTCAGGAAGTAATAGTTGGTCAATACCATTACAACCTGCATATGCGACAACGCCTTTAAGTACTAAATCTAATTTCATGAAAGGAGCTGTTGCTATTGCAGTCAATGGAATTCCTATTTTTAATGCATTGAACAATAGGGGGGAGGATGCTTTAAAAATTGGAGAATTAGATAATTGGGGAGGACATTGTGGCAAAGGAGACGATTATCATTATCATGCGGCGCCATTGCATTTATCAACCTTAAATGGGTTAAAACCTATTGCTTTTGCATTAGATGGTTTTTCAGTATATGGTGCTAAGGAACCTGATGGTAGTTCAATGAGCTCTCTGGATTCATGTCATGGCCACATTACAACCGGTAGCGTTTATCATTATCATGGAACCACCGATTATCCTTATGTTGTTGGTGCTATGAAAGGTAAAGTAACACTTGATCCTAGTACAACTGCTCCTGAAAATCAAATTATACCGCAGGCCTTTACAAAGCCAGTTCGTCCAGCAACTACCCCATTAAATGGTGCATCCATTACTGATTTTGTAGCTGTTGGTACCAATGGGTATTTATTAACTTACAAGATTGGGACTAAAAATGGCTATGTGAAATATAGCTGGGATGCGAATAATAAATACACATTTATTTTAACCGATATTGACGGTGTAGCAGTGACTAATTCATATCAACGATAAGTATTGTTATAAAAAGGTTTGCTTAAGTGATAAAGAATCATAATTAAACCTGATAAGTAAAACCTGATTAGTTAAACCTAAATAGTTAAACCTAAATTGCTAAATCTAAAAAGATAAACAATAAACAATAAACAATAAACGGTGTGTTACTATAATACTATTAATATTAAAAAAGGCACAAAAATTTCATTAAACGGAATGACCAAGGAGTTGCCAGAAGTTAATAGGCCTATACAAAGTGGCTTTGAGTATGGTGATTGGACTATTGTGAAACCTACAAATGATGGGTATGATTTTGAATTAGCGC
>CANETM010000176.1 GCA_947441205.1 Bacteroidota bacterium
AAGGATCCTAAGAAAAAAGTAGCTTTTGAAGCAGCTTTCAAAGCACAACAGGATAGCATCAAAAAGCTAAATGTTGTTTTAGATGCACCTATTAAAGAAAAAGTTGACGCGTCAATCGAATGGATTACAAAGGCATTTGATGTGATAAAAGACAAGGAAAAATTAGAAAGAGCTGAAAAAAATGTTGCATTAAGATCGGTAGATTTTTTAGCAACTTTATATGCATATAAGCGTGACAAAGCTCGAGGTAAAGATTTAAAAGCTTCAGATGAGTTTGATGCTAAGTTTAATATCTACGATAAACTTCATGACAAGTATCAATAAGCTTTAATACCAGATTAAACCTAATAACAATAACCCTCGAGCAATCGAGGGTTATCTTGGTATTATCTATTTAACATAATGTTAATTATAAGCTATTATATAGTATTTAAATTGGGGCAGATGGGCATCATTGTGAGTGTAGTTCATTGAAAATGAGCTAAGTATTGCTTTTATAATGTTTTATTCTTAAATTGTATATCTAAACGATAAACATATGAGTACTGATGTAACTAGAAGGAAATTTGTTCAAGATGCTGGTTTAACTACAATGGCTTTAGGACTAAGTCCGCAGTTAATTAAAGCACAATCCAATGCTAAAAAAGATAAAGTTCGTCTAGGAATCATTGGAACTGGATATCGTGGACAAAGTCATATTGAAATGCTCATACAACGAACTGATACGGTCATAGTTGCTTTCGCTGATCCTGATAAACAAATGCTCTCAGATGCTCAGAAGTTACTTAAAGATGCAGGCAGACCTGCTGCTATAGAATATAGTAATGGAAAAGAAAACTTCAAACAACTCTTGCAACGTACTGATATTGATGCAGTTATTATTGCAACACCTTGGGAATGGCATATTCCCCAAGCCTTAGAAGCTATAAAAAATGGGATCATACCCGGCGTAGAAGTTTGTGGTGCCCTTAAACTAACAGATTGCTGGGATATTGTAAATGCGAGTGAAAAAGCGGGTGTTCCAGTAATGTGTCTTGAAAATGTATGTTATAGACGCGATGTGTTGGCTGTATATAATATGGTTAGGAAAGGCATGTTTGGGGAATTACTTCATTTACAAGGAGGATATGAGCATGATTTACGCGGTGTTAAGTTTAATGACGGCATTACTGCCTATAATTCAGGAGTTGAATTTGGAGAAAAAGGTTTAAGTGAGGCTAAATGGAGAACAAATCACTCCTTATATAGGAACGGTGAACTATATCCAACCCATGGATTAGGACCTGTAGCCATGATGATTGATGCGAATAGAGGTAATTTGTTGACAAGGTTATCCTCAGTGGCAACTAAGGCAAGAGGTTTACATAAATATATAGTTAACCACCCACAAGGTGGTGAAAATCACCCAAATGCAAAATTAAAATTTAAATTGGGTGACATCGTGACTACCCAAATCCAGACATATAATGGAGAGACTATAATATTAACACACGACACCAATTCGCCTCGTCCATATAATTTAGGCTTCCGTGTTCAAGGAACACAGGGATTATGGCAGGACTTCAGTTCGGGTGCTTTCAATGCAGGACATATATATATAGAAGGGATTTCGAAAAAATCCCATGTTTGGGAGAATCCAGAACCCTATTTAAAGGAACATGATCATCCACTTTGGAAGCGTTTTGAAAAAGATGCTGAAGGTTCAGGACATGGTGGAATGGACTTTTTTGTTGTAAATGCCTTCATTGAGTGTATTAAAAGAAATGTTCCCTTCCCTATGGATGTTTATGATTTAGCAACCTGGTATGCGATCACTCCCCTTTCAGAAAAATCAATTGCTGAACATGGGCAGGTTCAAGTAATTCCAGATTTCACTCGTGGAAAGTGGAAAAATAGAAAATCTGATTTTGCTATAAATGATCAGTTCTAATATTATTTATTTTACTAATCTATCCAATACTAAATCATGTTAAAGAAAACAATAATATCTTCTTGTCTTTTCATTTCGTGCATATCCATTTTGAATGCACAGTCTATGAAGGATGATTTGGTACTTAAAAATGAAGTAACAACAATTCTTGATAAATCATATGAATCAGATAAAGCCACTACCCTTTCATTATGGAATTGGGCCGAGGTCGGATTTAAGGAAAACAAAAGTGCAAAACTGCATATTCAACATTTACAAGAGGCTGGTTTTAAAATTGAAGAAGGCGTTGGAGGAATGCCTACCGCATTTGTTGCTACCTATGGAAATGGGAAACCCGTTATTGGCATTTTAGCCGAATATGATGCTTTACCAGGTTTATCACAAGCTGGTATTCCAGAAAAATCAATAATTGAAGGAAAATCAGCTGGTCATGGTTGTGGGCATGATTTATTTGGAACAGGTTCGGTGGCAACAGGTATTGCCATTAAAAAATTAATTGCAGATGGCAAATTAAAAGGTACCATTAAAGTATATGGAAGTCCAGCTGAGGAAGGTGGCGGAGGAAAAGTTTACTTAGTTAGAGCAGGATTATTTAATGATGTGGATGCAGTTATACATTGGCACCCTGATAATATGAATGAAGTTACCATGAAAAGTGCTTTAGCATATAAGTCTGCAAAGTTCAGATTTTATGGTATTTCGGCACATGCGGCTGCGCAACCTGATCAAGGTCGTTCCGCTTTAGATGGTGTTGAAGCAATGAATAATATGGTTAATATGATGCGTGAACATATTCCTCAGGAAACTAGAATACATTATGTAATTACCAATGGAGGTAAAGCCCCTAATGTTGTTCCAGATTATGCTGAAGTATTTTATTACGTGCGTCATCCAAAACGTGATAAAGTAGTTGAAATTTTTGACAGAGTGGTAAAAGCGGCAGAAGGTGCAGCATTAGGTACTGGTACTTCAATTAAATTAGAAGTTATTGACGGTACACATGATTTGTTACTTAATAAAACATTGGCAGATGCCATGCAATCAAATTTAGAAAAGGTTGGTGGTGTAATTTATACGGAACAAGAAAAAGCCTTTGCAAGAAAATTACAATCAAGTTTTATAGGAAATATTCCTTCTATTGATGATGCTGCAAAAGTTTTTCCTATCGTATTGGAAACTTCCACTTCAGGAGCTGGTTCAACTGATGTGGGTGATGTAAGTTATATAGTGCCTACAGTTGGCTTAAGTACGGCTACTTGGGTTCCTGGAACGCCTGCACATAGTTGGCAAGCGGTTGCATGTGGGGCAACTGAAATTGGTGCTAAAGGAATGTTGAATGCTGCTAAAACAATGGCTATGACCGTAATTGATTTATACCTACAACCTGAATTAATTCAAAAAGCAAAAATTGAATTTCTAAAACAAAAAGGAGATTATCAATATAAAGCTTTGTTAGGTGATCGATTACCTGCACTAAACTATAGAGACTAAACTTTAGAGACTAAACTATAGAGACTAAACTATAGAGACAAATTTCAAAAAATAAATTGTTTAATAAAATTGCTTAAACAATAAATTCATTGAATTTTTTTAACAGTTCAATTTGATTAATGGCTCTATAATAGTTTTGGCTATCATATTGTGTTCCATAATAAATGTCGTTATTTAAATAATCAGTTAAAAAACGAAGTGCTTGCATGTAAATCATAAATTGACCTCCAAAAATAAAATGATCCAATTCGTAATTACTAAGCGCATTTTGCATTTGTGATAGGTATCCATTTTTCAATTGAACCCATCTTTCAGTCTCTATCTTAATTAAATCAAGATCTTTTTCTTCTTCTGAAACCTTACATAAATAGGTTCTGCACATATCTCCTACATCACTAATAAAATAACCAGGCATCACGGTATCAAGGTCAATGACACAAATAGCTTTTTCTAACCCATTTTCATTTTTGAAAAGTACATTACTTATTTTGGTGTCATGATGTGTTACGCGAAGTTTA
>CANETM010000177.1 GCA_947441205.1 Bacteroidota bacterium
AATGCATTGTTTCCTGATCGACCTGTAATATTAGAAAGAGTCGATGGCCATGCAAGTATTGCGAATGATTTTGCTTTGCAATTAGCAGGAGTGAAGCCAGGTCAAACAATTGAAGGCGGACAGTTTACTATGCAGGATGGAAAATTAACAGGCTTGCTAATTGATAATGCAGTGGGCGTTGTGGAAAGCCATGTGCCTGATGCTACTCGTAATGATTATAAAGATTGGTTGACAACTGCTCAACAAAATTGTTTTGCAACGGGATTAACTACGATTACGGATTGTGGATTGAGTCCGGAAGATATTGATCAAATTGATGCGCTTCAAAAAAGTAATGATTTGAAAATGCGATTGTATGTGATGTTAAGTGATAAGCCAGCATCCTATACGTCTAAATATTTTACCGGCGGTGGGTATGTGACGGACAGGTTATTTGTTAAAGGTGTAAAAGTATATGGTGATGGTGCATTGGGAAGTAGAGGTGCTTGTTTAATTCATCCTTATTCTGATAAGCCTGATTGGTCTGGTTTTTTATTGAGTAGTCAAGCACATTTTGATTCAGTTGCTGCTAAACTTATTAATACTGATTTTCAAATGTGTACACATGCCATTGGGGATAGCGCCAACAGAACAATCTTAAAAGTGTATGCTAAATATTTAAAAGGGAAAAATGATAAGCGTTGGAGAATTGAACATGCACAAATAATAAATCCTGCTGATTTTAATTTATTTGGTGAAAATAGTATTGTACCCTCAGTGCAACCAACACATGGCACAAGCGATATGTATTGGGCAGGTGATAGAATAGGTGCTGAGCGTTTAAAAGGTGGTTACGCATATAAGCAATTATTGGAACAAAATAATTGGCTGCCGTTAGGAACAGACTTTCCTGTAGAAGAAATCAATCCGTTTAAAACTTTTTTAGCATCCGTTGCAAGACAGGATAGTAAAGGGTTTCCTGCAGGCGGATTTCAAATGGAGAATGCATTGACACGTGAACAAACTATTCGTGGAATGACCATTTGGGCAGCAAAGGCTAATCGCATGGAAAAGCAAGTTGGCTCTTTAGAAGTTGGAAAGAAAGCCGACTTCATTATATTGGATAATGACTTAATGAAGGTTGCTACAGATAGTATTTTGCAAGTAAAAGTGTTGAAGACTTATTTAAATGGCGAAAGAGTTCACTAATAAATAGCGTCAAGAAAATAGTAAATAAAAAAAAGAAAGAATACTAATTCGAGCGAGCTTTCGAGCATTGCGCAGGGCGAGCCGAGAGTTAGTATTCTTTCTTTTTACTAATATATTTATGAGACTATTTAAAGTCCAACCATATCCTTAGGAATTACCCATGCATCAAATTCTTCAGGAGTAACATATCCTAATTTCACGGCCATTTCTTTTAAAGTAGTTCCTTCCTTATGTGCTTTTTGTGCAATTTCGGCTGACTTATAATATCCAATTTTAGTATTCAATGAAGTCACTAACATTAAGCTATTGTTTACATGCTTATTGATATTTTCTTCAATAGGTGCTAATCCAATCGCACATTTTTCGTTAAAGCTCATACAGCCATCTCCAATCAATCGAGCACTGTGTAAGAAATTATATATCATAACAGGCTTGAATACATTTAATTCAAAATGCCCCATGGAACCACCGATATTAATGGCTACGTCATTACCCATCACTTGCGCAGCAATCATGGTTAATGCTTCCGATTGTGTTGGATTTACTTTACCAGGCATAATAGAAGATCCTGGTTCGTTATCAGGAATAAATAATTCACCAATACCTGACCTTGGTCCTGAGGAAAGCATACGAACATCATTCGCTATTTTCATTAAGCTTACTGCCACTGTTTTTAATGCACCATGTGATTCTACAATTGCATCGTGCGCAGCTAATGCTTCAAATTTATTTTCAGCAGTAATAAATGGAAGCCCAGTTAAGTTGGCAATATGTTTTGCTACATTTTCGGAATAACCCTTTGGGGTGTTGATTCCTGTTCCAACTGCGGTGCCACCTAAAGCTAATTCGCTTAAATGAGCTAAGGTATTATCAACCGCTTTTAAACCATGTTTTAATTGACTTGCATAACCACTAATTTCTTGACCTAATGTAAGTGGGGTAGCATCCATAAAATGGGTACGGCCAATTTTTACAATGTGCATGAATTCAGCACTCTTCGCATCTAATGTATTTTTTAAAGTAGTGATACCAGGTACGGTTACTTCCTTTAAAATTTTATACGCTGCAATGTGCATTGCTGTTGGGAAAGTATCGTTTGAAGATTGTGATTTATTTACATCATCGTTAGGATGAATGAATTTTTCTTTGTCTGTTAAGCTGCCGCCATTAATGACGTGTGCACGATAGGCAATCACCTCATTCATGTTCATGTTACTTTGCGTACCACTTCCTGTTTGCCATACTACTAATGGAAATTGGTCGTCTAATTTTCCAGCTAAAATTTCGTCACAAACTTGACCTATTAAATCACACTTTTCTTTAGGTAAAACACCTGCATCAAAATTGGTTAATGCCGCTGCTTTTTTCAAATATGCAAATGCGCGAATAATTTCTTTGGGCATTCTATTAATGTCCTGCGCTATTTTAAAATTTTCAATACTTCTTTGTGTTTGAGCACCCCAATAAACATTGGCAGGTACATTTACTTCACCCATTGTATCTTTCTCAATTCTGTATTCCATATATGGTATTTTAGATACCGCAAAGGTAATACTCCCTGATTAAAAATCGGGTAAGAAAATGGCGTAAATCGAAATATCTAAAGTCAATTGTAGTGTAAAAACTAATGTAAAATTAATGGCCTTTGAAATGAGGTTTTCGCTTCTCTAAAAATGCCTGAATGCCTTCCTTGCAATCGTCCGTTATAAAGCATTCCCCAAATAAATTGGCTTCCACATCATACCCATTAATTTGTTCGTCCCAAACGGCATTGATGGCTTTAATGGAATTGCCAACAGCAATGGGTGATTTTTCATGGCAAACTCTTAATATTGAAAATGCCTTGTCTAATAATTCAGTTTGAGGCACCACATAGTTGGCTAGGCCATAATTCATTGCTTGTGTGGCATTAATAGTTTTTCCTGTAATGATTAATTCCATAGCACGGCCTTTACCAACACGTTGTGTTAGTCTTTGGGAACCACCATATCCAACCATGATGCCTAAATTAACTTCAGGCTGACCAAAAGTGGCACTTTCTGAAGCGATTACAAAATGACAGCTCATTGCAAGTTCACATCCACCTCCTAATGCAAATCCATTTACACAAGCAACCACCGGTTTTGGGCAATGTTCAATTTTTGAAAAAACAGCTTGACCTCTTTTTGCAACTTCAATGGCTTGTTCCTTTGATAAGGATTCAAATTCTTTTATATCTGCACCGGCTACAAAACTTTTAAGTCCTGCACCTGTAATGACCACACTTTTAATTTCCGGGAATTTATAAACACGATCCATTACTGCGTCTAAGTCATTAATGACTTGTTTGTTCAATGCATTTAATACGTCAGGACGATTAATGGTTATGATCAAAGTATGATCTTCCATTTTTGTAAATAATGTTTGAAATGACATACTCAGGTATTTAAAAATTAATAATTAATTGTTGCTGTGTTCAGAAACCCATTTTTTTATATAATCTGCAATATCACTGGTGTTGGCTCCTGGACTAAACAGCGTTCCAATACCCATTGCACTTAGTTTGGCGTTGTCATCATCTGGGATAATTCCCCCACCCGTTAGTAAAGTATTGTGGAGTCCCTTTTCTTGCATTAATTGGTAAACTTTTGGGAAAACAGTCATGTGTGCACCTGATAAAATACTAATGCCAATTGCATCCACATCCTCTTGTAAAGCTGCTTGAACAACCATTTCAGGGCTTTGACGAAGTCCAGTATAAAT
>CANETM010000178.1 GCA_947441205.1 Bacteroidota bacterium
CATTTATTATTATAGTCCTTAGTCATTTCATCCTGCATGCTTTTTGAGAAAGTAAATACCGAGTCATAGCCACCAAAACCTGGGGCTTCTGGCATATAACTATGTTTTACTGTAATATCATTTCCTTTAACATCCATTACTCCTTCCGAACCAATTAGTCTAATTACTTCCTGTCCACCTGTGCCACTAATGAAGTTTACTTGTAAAGTCATTTGAAATGCAGGATGATCACTATTTTTTCCATATTGCATTACGCCCGACATTACATCAGGCATATTACGGCCGTCATTCCAATGACTAAACTGTCCAGTACTATAAATAGTTTCAGGCCCTTTTGAATTAGTAATAAAATGCGTGCCACTTAATAAATGTATAAATAAATCGCCCGCTACTCCTGTACCCACTTCTTTAAAGGCGCGCCACCAGAAAAACTTTTTAGCATCAAATTCCATTTTGCCAGTTACTTCAATAAATTTATCCCAGTCTGTGGTTTCAGCACTTGCATCCTTTGGTATCGTGTATTCCCAAGCACCAATGGAACTTTGACGATCATACACTGCATTCACCATATTTAAACTGCCTATTTCGCCAGCTGCTAATAATTCTTTAGCCTTAGCTAATCCAATACTGCTTACTCTTTGCGAGCCAACTTGTAAAACTTTACCATATTTTTTTGCAGCATCAATCACCGAGTACCCTTCACTTATCTTGTATACCATGGGCTTCTCACAATAAACATGCTTTCCTTTTGCTAAAGCATCAATGGTAATTTTTGCATGCCAACAATCAGTGGTAGCAATAATGACAGCATCAATATCTGCTTTATCTAAAATGTCCTTATAATTACGCGTGGTAAATAAATCCTTCCCATACATTTCTTTTGCATTTTCCAAGCGGCCAGTATATAAATCACAAATGGCTGCTAATTCAACACCAGGTACTTTTAAAGCAGTACTTAAGTCAAAGTGACCTTGCACACCAAATCCGATTACCCCGAGGCGAATTTTTTCACCTGCTGATACTCTTTTTTCATATAATAAAATTCGCTCTTCTGCTTTTTGTTTAGCAGCTAGTGAACTTAAAGGAGAGGCAACACTAGCAATACTTGTAGCTCCAATAAGTTGTAAAAATTTACGGCGTGATGAAGCATTTTCGTTTTTCATATGATATTGTATTTAAGATAATTGGATTTGTGATAATTTAATTTGATATTATTCGATTTGATATTATTCGAAATGTATAAAGAAAATGGTTTATTAATTTTTTAAGTTAGCTTAATGCTAGCCATTTATATATTTGTTTGTTAGTCCATTAGTTCATATCTGACATAAGCAAATTGTTTTCCATCAGGACTCCAGGAAGGAACATTAATAGTTCCTTGTCCGCCATAAAATGGCGCAGTTAAATTGGTAATCTTTTTAGTGTTTAAATCAAGTAAGCGTAATTGCACCTGTCTTCCAAATGGGTGCGTTTGCTTTTGATCTTCTAAATAAGATATAATTGTTGCTACTTTATTATTGGGTGCAATATGCGCAAACCAATTAGAGCGTGCATCGAAAGTCATTTGTTCAGGGTTCGAACCATCAGCCTGCATTCTCCATATTTGCATCCTGCCTGTTCGATACGAGTTGATGTAAATATATTTTCCATCAGGCGAATATTCGGGACCATCATCCAATCCTTCGCTAATGGTTAATCTAATTTCTTGACCTCCATTTGCATTCATTTTATAAACATCATAGTTGCCATTTCGATTAGCACAATACACAATATCCTTTCCATCTGGTGAAACTCCATGCCAATAGGAAGTAGACATAGGTGTTATTTGATTAGGTTCGCCTCCTTCGGCAGCAACTTTATAAATAAATGAAGTATGTTCTTTAAATTCAGGTTTAGCACTTGAAATAAAAAGTGTTTTTCCATCAAATGAATAACCATGATCATTATTCGCATCCTGCACTTTGCCGGTATTAAGTTCGCCTAACTTGTCACCCATGGTACTTATTTTTTCAAGTTTACCAAGACAATTAATTAATAGATACTTGCCATCAGGTGACCAGTTAGGTGCTTCAAAATGGCGCATTTCTCTTAAAATCAAACTTGATTTACCTGAAGCCATGTCATATAAATACAGGGAGCTAATTACTTTTTTTCCTTCAGGTACTTGTGCCGAAGCAATAAATGTTAATGCAATTAGAAATGTTGAAGAAAGAAATTTTTTCATAATGCGTTAGAAATAAAATTATTTATACAAAACCGTCTTGCCTGTTTTTGCCGATAATTTAGCAGCCTCTAAAATTTTCACCACCATCATATTGTTTTCAAAGGAGTATAATCCATAAGGCTGTATTTTTTCAACACCTCTTAAGTAAGCTTGTAAATAGGAGAAGGGGTCAGTATAAACCGGTATGTCCTTGTTGGTTACATTTTTTTCATACTCAGGTAAGGACTCTTTATTTCTTAAACGCATTTTATTGGCGTTAACTGCTATGAAATATGCACTATCTCCATAAATTTCCATATCCTTTCTGCTAAATGTCCAATTCCAAGATGCTTGCAAAACAGCTTGTGATTTTGCATAATTAATTATAATAGTAGCATCATCGTCAACTTTTGGATAAAGGCCAGGTTTATAATTTCTAGTAACAGCAGTAACTGAAATAGGCTTTTCACCATGCATTAAATAGGTCATTAGATTGGCGCCATAACAACCAAAGTCAACAATTGCGCCTCCTCCGTTTTGAACCGGATCAGTTAGCCAATTATAAAACTCATCACTCACTCCAATTTCTTTAGGACCTTGATGACCGTGATGGAAGACAACTTTTTTAATTTGTCCAACATAGTTACTATCACTAATTAATCTAAACGCTTCAAAAGTGCTAGGATACCAGGAGGTTTCAAAATTAGTTAGCAAGGGAACATTGTATTTTTTTACAATTGAATCTATTTTTAATGCATCGGATAAAGAAGATGCTAATGGCTTTTCAACCATAATAGGAATATGCATGGGAGCTGCAGTTTGCACCACCATTAAATGTTCATGAATGGAGCCAAACGCAACCACAGCTTCAGGCTTGGTTACTTCTAACGCATTTTTTAAATCAGTATAAAATAAGCTTGCAGGTAAATTGAATTTTTTTGCATTTTTTTCAGCAATCGTTTTATTGGGTTCATAGATACCAACAATTTCAATAACGCTATCTTTTGGACGATTTAAAATCCATGAAACATGACCATGACTTGTGCCAGCTACCACCACTTTAACAGGCGCTAATTTATTTTGTGCAAAAGCATTAATTGCTAATAATAAAATAGATGAAAGTAAGTAAACTTTTATGTTTGAAATTTTCATGAATATATTTTTAGCAAAACAGTATTAATTAAAATTATAAAATACAATGATTTAAAGCGTAGGAAGTTTGTAGCCATTGTTATACTGCTTCATATAATATTCAGCTTGTATCGCATCGTCGGTGAATTTTTTATTGTTTTCATTCCAGCTAATTTTTTTACCAGAACGAAAAGCTATATTTCCCATTTGAGCAACCGTTGCAATATGAGCGCCTTCTTCAATTGAACAATTAAGCGAGTCTGGTTTATTATTACGAATAGCTGCAATGAAATTTTCCCAATGTAATTCAACGCCATTATCCTGTACTTTTTGATATGGTTTAATTACTTTATTTTTTGCTTGTCTTTCTTCAATAACTTCCCAACCTTGTCTATCTAAAATTAAGGTTCCATTATTTCCAATAAATGCAATACCATGATTACGGTCATAAGAACCATTGTCAATGCCCATTGCCGAATCCCACACTAAATTAAATTTATCAAATTCGTATAAAGCTGTTAAAGTGTCTGGCGTTTCTTCAGCTAGTTCAGGATAAGCAAATTTACCGCCTAATGCACTTACTGAAATAG
>CANETM010000179.1 GCA_947441205.1 Bacteroidota bacterium
ATAGTATTGTTTATTTACAGAAAGGTATGCGCAAAACAAGCGCCAATCTATGATATAAGTTATATTGTCATACAATAATCATATAAACGGAATAAAAGTCAGTCCTATCAAGGTTTTTCTGCTATTTTTACAGTGTGAACGAATTTTCAAATACCCAATTTATTAAGGAGTTAGCGGAGCAAATGGGCTTCGATTACTGCGGCATTGCAAAAGCCAAGGAATTAACTGAAGATGCAAAGCGTTTATCCCAGTGGCTTGAAAAAGGATATCATGGAGATATGCTTTACATGGAAAATAATTTTGACTTGAGAATTGACCCACGAAAACTAGTTCCCGGAGCAAAATCGGTAATTACCTTTTTGAAAAATTATTACCCTACTCCCGAAAACCTTGCTTTAGGAAAAGAACAGGAACAAAAAATTGCAAAGTATGCCTATGGCGAAGATTATCATGAAGTAATTCGACAACAATTATTTGAATTTTTGGACACCTTACGTTCCATGATTGGTCCCATTGAAGGTCGAGGATTTGTAGATTCCGCACCTGTTTTAGAACGTTCATGGGCGCAGTTATCAGGAGCAGGATGGGTTGGAAAAAATGGTAATTTAATTCGACATAAAGCTGGTTCTTTTTATTTCATTGCCACCTTAATTGTTGATTTGGAATTGATTTATGATGATCCACATCCAAAAGATTATTGCGGAGACTGCACAAAATGTATTGACGCATGTCCTACACAAGCAATTTTGCCCAATAAAACCATTGAAGCGAATCACTGTATAAGTTACTTTACCATTGAATTAAAAAAAGAAACGATTGAAACCGACCGTCCATTTAAAGAATGGGCATTTGGTTGCGATATTTGTCAGGACGTTTGCCCTTGGAATAATTTTAGCAACCCACATCATGAAAAGAAATTTAAACCCTTAAACGGCTTACTTCAAATGAAGTCGGATGACTGGATGCAAATTGAAGAAACAACTTTTAAAGCTAGATTTAAGAAATCTCCTTTATTAAGATCAAAACTAAAAGGGATTCAAAGAAATATTCAATTTTTGAAAGAACAGGAGCAAAAATAAATTACCTATTATTTTCTTTCAATAATAAATCACGCAAATTGGCCAACTCCATTTCCATTTTATAGCCTAAAACTTTTTCATTTAATAAGGTCTGAAATTTTTCCCAAGGATACCATTTAACATGTTGTTCAAATGACCAATGGATTACATAAATTCCAGTTTGTAAAGGAATCCACTCAAACTTAACAATATAAGGCCTTTGACCGGTTGCAACCCAATAGTAAGTTACAGAGGTGTCATTTTTGTTAGTTAACTTAATTGTTTGGGTACCAATATACATAGTACTGTCTTTCAAAACCGACTTGTTTTCCTTCCAATCACTCATCCAAAATTCCCATTGATTTAAGTTACTTACATATTTATCAATTTGCGAAGGCGTTGCACTCACTTCAATGGCTCTTGAGACAATTACAGTAGAGGGAAATAAAGCTGAGATTGCCGTTACCAATAATCCCAATACTAATAAGCTTATCACTAAAAGTTTAATTAATCTCATTTACTCCCATTTAAAAATTTTGAAAGCCGCTGCGTATACAACAACAATCCAAATGAATAATATTGAAATGTCCCCCCATGATTCCAATAAACTATTTCCTTCAAATGCAATGTCACGCATTGCAATGTTAAAATGAGTTAAAGGAAGTATTTTACAAAACGGCTGTAGCCATGATGGAAAATTATCGATTGAAAAAAAAGTTCCTGCTAATAAAAATTGAGGTAATGTAAATAAGTTTGCTAAAGGTGGTATCGTACTTTCACTTTTGGCTACGCCACTTACAATAAAACCAAACCCCATAAATAACAACAGTGCTATAAAGCTAAGTACCATAATGCTTGCAAATGTTTCCCAACCATGTACTAATGTAAATTTGAATGCAAAATGCCCAATACCAATAATAATTACTGCCGTAATTAATTGAAAGGTAACTCGGCTTAAGGCTTCACCAAGTATAATATAAAGCCTTCTTATCGGGGTTGCATAAAATCGCTTCAACACCAATTGTTGACGTAAGTTAAAAAACAAAAAAGCAACTCCAAAAACACCTGCACTTAATAAAGAAAATCCCATTTGACCAGGGAGTATAAAGTCAATAGTGCGATAAACCCTACCCGGCACTTTTTGAATAGTATTGTTGACAACAGCGATGGTTTGGGCTTCCGGAAATGCAGATTCATTAATTTTGCCAATCACTGAATTTAAAATGGACTTTATCAATTGTACATTTTGTGGATTAGCAGCGTCTGAACTAATTAAATTAATAGCGTAAGGTGCCGTTTGATTGTTTGTTTTTTGGATATTAATTAACGCTACTATTCGACCTTTAGAAAGTTCGCTTTTTATTTTTTCAGCATCAGCTATAACAAATTTAAATCCGGGTATTTGTCGAATTGCTTTGTAAACAACATTTGAAGTGTCGGATTTGGCGTCCATCGCTACATTCACATTAATATTACCACCACTACTTAAAAATCCAAAAACCATTATAAAAATAAGCGGGAATGCAATACTAAAAATGACTGCAGAAGGACTTCTAAAGGTTGATTTTAAACTAGCCTTGGTAATGGCTAACATTGCTTTTAGCTGACTATATGGTCGCATATATTATGGATGATTCACAACAAATATAGGCATTCGCGTTTGCGGTTCACCAACCATTTGTTGAATTGATTTTATTTGCTGAAAAGCTTGCCATTGTTCCAACCCAATTTCTTCTTTAATAGCTTTTGTTTTAACCTTGTCTTCATAATCAGCTATAAAATCTTCAATAAACGATTTAGGTTCTGGGTAGGCCTTAATGCTATACCCTTTTAATTTTGCCATTTTTGCAGCCGAGGCAATCGCATCATTTAGGGTTCCAATACGATCAACCAAGCCAACTTTTATGGCATCAGCACCTATCCAAACTCTACCTTGCGCAATGGAGTCAATATATTCAACACTTTTATTTCTTCCTTTTGCAACTCGATTTTTGAATGTATTGTAAATGCTATCAACTCCTGCTTGTATAAATTTTTGTTCAGTTGCATTTAAAGCCCTCGTTGAACTTGGAGCATCGGCATAAGTAGAGGTATTTACGCGATCAAATGTAATACCCAGTTTATTTTTCATAAAATTGGATATGTTGGGGATTACTGAAAAAACACCAATTGAACCCGTTATAGTGTTAGCATCTGAATAAATTAAATCCGCATTACATGAAATATAATACCCACCAGATGCTGCATAATCTCCCATACTTACAACAACAGGCTTTTCTTTTTTTAATAATTCTAATTCACGCCATATGATATCACTTGCCAATGCACTTCCACCTGGTGAATTAACACGTAAAACCACCGCATCAATCGACTTATCATTTCGGACGCGTTGAATTAATGATCTATAGTCATCACTTGCAATGCTGTTATTTTGACCTTTCCCCATAACAATATCTCCATCTGCATAAATAACTGCTATTTTCCCTGCACCTGTTCCCCTAATAGCAACTGCAGTTGCATATTCATTAAAACTCAAAAATGAGATGTCTTGTACTTTTGAAATTCGAAGGTTTTGAGCAATTCTTTTTTTAACTTGATCATCATAAAAAAGTCCATCTACTAAATGATGTGCTAATGCATCTTCCCCATTTTGAATAACGCCTTTATCTGATAAATATTTTAAAGTGTCTACGCTAATTTTCCTTTCGTTCGACACGCCTTGAATAAAATTATTATACACGCTATTTAACCATATACTCGTTTGTAATTTATTAGCTGGGGACATTTCAGTGTATCTAAATGGCTCGGTAGCACTTTTAAATTTTCCTGCGTAAA
>CANETM010000180.1 GCA_947441205.1 Bacteroidota bacterium
TGCATTTGGTAAGCAATGCCAATGGCGCCAATATCACTTGGATTGTATTTACCAGATGCATTCACTTTTTTGATGGCTACCTGCACGTCATTCCACCATTGAACAGGAGATTGCTCTGCCCAGCCTTTTTGTAAAGAAATAATTTCTGATTCAGTTTCAGGATATTGAGCAGACGCAATTATATTTTGATTTGCCGCATCAATGACTGAAACTTTTATCGAAGAAGTACCTATATCAATACCTAATAATAACATAATGTATGTTGATTGAATTATTAATGATTAACAAATCATTTTTTAACTACCAAAATTTTGCATAAAGCGCAGTTAATATAAGAATAATAGAAACAATCATTACAATATGAACTGGTTTAACTTTAAACATGCTTTTATCAAACTCAAATGCTTTTGGATTTACTTTAGGACCAGCTAAGCTTAATACAATCATTACAATCACCGTAAAAATAAAGGCCCAGCCCATATTAATCAAAAAGGGAATATCATATCCACCCTTGCCGTTTGGAAAAGCTGTATATAATAAAGTCTCCGTTCCGAACATAGAAACTGCGAAGCTGTTAAAGAATATAGAAAGTAAAAATCCAGTTAACAAGCCAGCTACAGCAGCTGTACCCGTAGTTCTCTTCCAAAACATACCTAATAAAAATAAAGCAAATACGCCTGGACTAATAAATCCAGTATATTTTTGAATAAACGTAAAGCCCCCTTCCCCACCAATACCTAATAAATCTTTCCATGTAAATACAATCGCAAGAAACATGGCAGCTAGCATAGTTACACGACCTATCCAAACCTGCTTAATTTCAGGTGCATTTGTGTTAATGTACTTTTTATAAATATCTAAAGTAAAAATAGTTGAAATACTATTTAATTTACCAGCTATAGAAGCAACGATGGCTGCAGTTAAAGCTGCTACTGACAATCCTTTCAAACCGGAAGGTAAAAAAGCTAATACCGATGAATAAGCTGTGTCCTTCACTCCGTTAAAGCCTTCTAAGCCTCCGTTTTTATAAATTACATAGGCAGCTATACCCGGTAGCATAACTATTAATGGCATCATCAATTTTAAAAATGCTGCAAATAAAATACCAGACCTTGCTGTTTGCAAATCAGCTCCCAAAGCTCGTTGCGTGATATATTGATTACAACCCCAATAATTTAAAGCTAGTACCCATTGGCCTGCGAAATACATACAAATGCCAGGTAAAATTAAATACTTATTTATGTAGTCTTGTGAATCAACCCCTACAACTGGTTTGTGTAACATTAATTGGAAATGATCAGGTGCGTCTTTTATTAACAATTTAAATCCAGTAATGGCGCTACTATCTAAATGAAACGTCTCACTCACCTTTGTCAATGCCAAATAGGATGTCGCTAAGCCACCAATGATTAAAACCGCGACTTGTAATACGTCGGTATAACCAATTACTTTCATTCCCCCTAAAGTTATCAATAACCCCATTGCAGCAAGAACAATCATGATAACATGCAAGTACTCACCTCCTACTAAACTATTGATTGCAACTGAGCCTAAATAAAGGATAGATGTTAAGTTTACAAAAACATATAAGAATAGCCAGAAAATACCCATTATCAATGCAACTGTTTCATTGTACCTAGTTTTTAAAAACTGAGGCATGGTGAAAATTTTATTTTTTAAATAGATAGGTATAAACCATACGGCAATAATAATTAAGGCAATTGAGGCACCCCATTCGTATACGGCAACTGCAATACCAACAAAAAATCCATCCCCACTCATTCCAATAAATTGTTCAGCTGAAATATTGGAAGCAATTAGCGAAGCACCAATTGCCCACCAAGTAAGAGAACCTTCTGCTAAAAAAAAGTCTTGGGTAGACGAACCAGCTGCAGCTTTGTTTTTTGCATAAACATAATATCCATAAGAAGCAAGTATAACAAAGTAAAGTCCAAATACAATATAGTCAATCAATACTAGTTGGTTATTCATAAAGCAGTTTTAAGTTTTTAAATTTAATTAAATAATCTTTAAATAAATCTATTAATTAAATTTTCTAAAAACTCTTGTTTACCACTTATTACTTCGGGTGCACCACTTTTTGCAGCGATATCACGTAATTCAGTTAAAGTCAACTTGCCATTTTCAAATGCTTGACCATTACCCGTATCATAACTTGCATATCTGTTAGCTCTGATTTTTGTATAGTCCGATTTTTGTAAAATTTGATCTGCAGCAATTAAAGCTCTCGCAAAGCTGTCCATACCTCCAATATGTGCATAAAATAAATCGGCAGGGTCAGTACTATTACGTCTGATTTTTGCATCAAAGTTGATTCCACCTGGATTTAACCCTCCCGCCTCAATAAATATAAGCATGCACTCCGTTAATTCATTCATGTTATTTGGGAACTGATCGGTATCCCAACCATTTTGCATATCCCCTCTATTGGCATCCATACTTCCTAATAAACCGGCATCAGCTGCAATTTGCATTTCATGTTGCATGGTATGTCCAGCAAGGGTTGCATGATTTACTTCCAAATTAAGTTTGAAATCATTTAATAAATCATATTGTCTTAAAAAACCAATCACCGTTTCGGCATCATAATCATACTGATGCTTACTTGGTTCACATGGCTTAGGTTCAATATAAAAACTTCCTTTAAACCCATTGGCGCGCGCGTAGTCTCTTGAAATTTGTAAAAATTTAGCTAAATGTTCTTTTTCTCTTTTCATGTTAGTATTCAACAAACTCATATAGCCTTCTCTACCTCCCCAAAAAGTATAACCTGTTCCGCCTAATTTTATAGTAGCATCAATGGCTGATTTTACTTGAGCAGCAGCATGTGTCAACACCAAAAAATCAGGATTGGTACTTGCACCATTCATGTATTTAGCATTCGAGAATAAATTGGCAGTACCCCAAAGTAATTGAACGCCACTTGCTTTTTGCTTTGCATGCAAATAGTCGGTTATTGCAGTTAACCTTTTTTCATTTTCAACCACATTGTCCGTATAGTCAACAACATCAACATCATGAAAACAATAATAACCCAAACCTAATTTTGTAAAAAATTCAAACGCAGCATCTGCTTTGTCTTTAGCTCTTTCAACTGCATCCGATTTTTTATCCCAAGCAAAAATATGTGTTGGTGCACCAAATGGATCTGCACCGGTTCCACAAAAGCTATGCCAATAAGCGCCAGCGAATTTTAACCATTCTTTCATTGGTTTGCCAGCTACTATTTTATTTTCATCGTACCATCTAAATGCTAATGGATTATCACTCTCTTGCCCTTCGAATTGAATTTTTGGAATTCCTTTAAAAAATTCTTGTTCTCCTAATAATAAACTCATGACTATACTTTTTATTGTTAAAGGTTAAATTTAATAAATTATTGTTGAAAATGGAGATGCTGGCAGTCCTTCTTGATTATATAATTTGCCACCTTCAGGATTATCAGCCCATGCATACCTAATATAAACAGGCGCTTTAATTTCATTATAAACCATTAGAAAAGTTTCGGCCAATGCCACTTGAAATTCTCTAAACCTCGAATATCATCGTTTTTAATAAAAATCTAAATCAGCACCATTAACAACAGCTCCTTTATAATTAGATTTCACTTCTTCCTTCATGCTTTCTATACTCATACCAAAGCCAAGTTGATGGTTTAAAAAAAGAAGCTTAGGTTTTACTTTATTAGCAATTTCAGCTAATTGATAAGTAGAAGTATGAAATGTGGAATGATAATCTTGCCAACGTTTAGTACGTTTTTTTAATCCAGCATCTGAATATACTTCATGAACCAATATATCACAATCCTTTGCATATTTAACTAAATTCTCGCTATAAGTACAA
>CANETM010000181.1 GCA_947441205.1 Bacteroidota bacterium
AATAATTTTTTCAAGTGACCACTTATTATTTTGGTCGATATAATCAAAATTAATCACTTTAACAGATGACTTATTAACCGGTATCGATTTTTTATCGGTTAACTTTTGTTCAAAGTCAGAAGCTAGTTGATCAAAACTATCTTTTGCATTTTTTATATGCATACGATCTTGGTTAGGTAAAATTCTTATCTCTAAGCTATCATTATACACTCTTCGTTCAACATATTGATAAACGATGCCGTCAATTTCCATTTCACCGTCTAAACGCTCAAATTTTGGATTATTTGAATAGTAAGGTAAATTAATGGGCGTTTTTATGGAAACCAATTCCGACTCATTGTAATCATTTTGCTCAATTAATGACACCAAATTGTCGGATGCTTTTTGATCAAAATAATTAGCTACAATGCGGTAACCGAATCCGTTAAACAGCATGATGCCCAAAAATAATATGGCGATGACCTTTTTCAAGAGCCATAAAAATACGAAAAATTTGAATAACTACTAAATACCTTAAAAAACAATAAAAATGTATGAATTATGTAATTTTATGCCACAATTAACGGCTAAACCTATGAAATATTTGAAAATTCTTGGCTTCCTCCTTGTAATTAGTGGGATATACTTTTTTTACCTTTTTATCCCTAATAAAATAATCATTGCCGGAAACGATAATTTCCCAAAAGCGGCTAATGACCCTAGTAATGGAATTTTACAAATTCAGTACTGGGATAGATGGATGCCTTATAAAAAAATTGAAGGCCATTCCTTTGTTTTTGAAAATTGTAAGCTCCAGGTAAATGAGGCATTTATATCATCGGCTAAATCTGACTTTTCAATAGATGATATAAACGCCCTATTCATTATTTCGGCCTTGGATGCTGGAAATGACAGCACATTTGTAAGATATGAATGCATCATTAACAACAAAACCATATCTCCCATAAAAAGATGGCAACATTATACTTCATCTAAGAAATTAGAGAAACAAATTTTGAAAATAATGAACGCTGCTAAAGTATATTATAGTAAAACGCCTGCAAGCAAATAATTAATATCCTTATTTGCGTAGTTGAATAAACCTGAGGCTGTCCGCATTCATTGCTAATAAAAAGTTAGGAAGGTGATTGATTTGGATAGGGCTTATTTTTCTTACCTGCCCTTTTATACTCAATCCATTAATTGTCGATGGCTCAAATAAACCCTTTCCTTTATTAATCAATAAGGTACCATAATCAGCGTCGTATCTGCCCATTTGAACGTTGTTGTCATAAAAATTACCCATCAATAAAACGTCTGGCAATGCATCCCCATTTGCATCAAATAAGGTAGCCGTTTTATAGGTTGATATTTGCGCTTGCCATGGTAATACGATAGGAGAAAAATTTCCTTTTCCATCATTGATGAATACCGTATTTGCAAAATGATATGCATTATATATGGTAGATGAACTTAACTTAGTTTTAGAAAATATTTCATCGATTTTTGCCTTGGCAAAATCTTCGGCATATAAAAAATTCTTTTTAATGAGTGGGATTTGTCTTTGAATTTCATCTTTGTTTGCAAATGGTATTTCTTTACCCTGTACAAAATAACTAACTACTTGTTCATTTGTCCCATTGTCATCAAAATCATTATAATACATTTTTATGGGTTCCTGTTTGCTTGCCTTTAATCTTGAATTAAGACCCAAATTTCCAGCAATTAAATCCATATCACCATCACCATCAAAGTCAGCTGCAATGGTAAAATTCCACCAACCTGGCAAATCAGTTAACGTAGCTTTTTTCCATGCGTTTAGTGTTGTATACACTATATCAATTCCACCCCATTGATGGGTTAAAATCAATTCTTTAACACCATCTCCATTAATATCAACTTGATTAGCATGTGTAATCATACCCAATTTTTGTAAAAATGGTGCCACTTTGTTTGTCACATCAATAAAATGTCCGTCACCTGTATTGTATAATACATAACTATCAGCAGGATAGCCATACTGCATGGATACTGTCTTACTGGTTAACAATAAATCAGGGTATCCATCTTTATTAAAATCGCTTGCGATAATGGAAGAAGTTTGATTAAATACCGGAATGGCATTTTCTAATTTTTTGAGATTTCCTTTGCCATCATTTAAATAAACTCTTGATTGCATAAAAACATCCTTACCAAAATATTCATTGCCTCCTGAACCTACTACTAAATCCAAATGGCTATCCTTATTTAAATCAGTCCAAACAGCATCAACATCTTCATAATTACTATCTAATAAAAGTGCCGGCTGAATGATTTGTTTAAATTTTCCATTTTTTGTTTGCAAATAAACAGCATTATGAAAACCGCGAGCAGCGCCAATGAAAAAGTCTTCATTTCCATCATGATCAATGTCTCCAATGGCTAATGCTGGGCCTTCGGTTGAATTCATTTGTGGGATAAGCTGTTCTCTATTAAATTCTTGGAAAGCATTTTCCTGATGTAAATATTTAACATCCGTACTTGCTGTAATATCCATCATGGGATAGCCAGTTTGTGGCCAATGATGATAAATTAAATCATAATTAAATTGCGGAAGCCCTTGTCGATAATCAAGTTTTATTGTTTTATTAGCATTGCCATTAATTTGAAATTTTTGATAACTATTATCTGGCCAAATTAAAAAAGCAGAATCAATTTTAGTGTTCTTTAAACCAATCAATTGAGGCACTTCCATACTTGATAAAAAACCTTTAACAGGGTAATTTTCGTAAGTTCTGATTTGATCCTTAACAAATAGGACTGTTTTAGCACCAATTGCATTTATATTATTTTTAGGGCCTTTAAATTTAATTTTTACAAATTTATTAGCAGTGTCCAAATTAGTTTTGTTCTCATAAATAAATGACTTGTCATTTACATTGTTAACTACTAAATCCAAATCACCGTCATTATCAAAATCGGCATAAGCGGCACCATTGGAATATGAATTAGGATTATTGATTATGGCTTTATCCTTATCCATGAAAGACATATCCCCATTATTTAAATAAAATTGGTTCGGAATTTTGATCTCTGGGAAACGATCAATGAGTGACATATCCTTATCACCCATATTATTTTCCCTAATTTTTTCTTGAATTTCTTGATTAGATACATAGTTAACATAATCCATATCATTCATTCGCTTGGGTATTCCATTTGCAATGAAAATATCTTTAAACCCATCATTATCAAAATCCATTAACAAGGTTGCCCATGACCAATCAGTTGCATAAATACCTGAATACATACCAATTTCACTAAATTGACCATTTCGTCTATTCCATTGTAAATTATTTCTAGTTACTTGTACCCCATAACCAACCCCAATTTTCATTTTATAGGTATCATAATCATCCTCACCTAATGATCTTTTTAAAATATAAGGATCCTTAGGCAGCATATCCATAGATATGATTTCAGGGAAACCATCGTTATTTAAATCGCCAGCATCAACACCCATTGAATATTGACTTGAATGCATCATGCGTTTTTCTTGTTCCTCCGAGAAAGTTCCGTCTTGTTGATTAATGTATAAATAATCATTTTCATGAAAATCATTGCCTACATATATATCAGGGAATCCGTCTAAATTAATATCAGTTATAACAACCCCTAATCCATAACTAATTTTACTACTATTTATTTTAGACAACTTAGTAACGTCTTCAAATTTGCCATTGACATTTTTTAAAATACGATCGCCAGAACTTATATCGTAGGTTCCCAAAAAGTTTTTTCGGGGAGCAAAAGTGCCATTTTGATGTACTGCATGATTTAACAAAAAAACATCCAAGTCCCCATCATTATCAAAATCAAAAAATGCAGCT
>CANETM010000182.1 GCA_947441205.1 Bacteroidota bacterium
AAATTGTTAGCCCCTATGACTTGAAACTTTAAAAAAGATGCAAAAAATATTGAACTATTTTTTAATTATTTTTGAAACCTTTGTTGCGATTGAATTTGAGGCAATGATTGAACCTTCCATATATCCACTAAAAATATGAGTTGTCTCTGTTCCTGTAAAAAAAAGTTTGTTGTTCATAAAACTTTCTTCAAATACAGGATGTCCATTATTAAAATGAGGTGGAAGAAAGGTCACATTGATGGACTGAATGTATTTATCATTCCAAACTTTATCATTGTAACTTTCAAAATCCTGTGCTTTGTTACCAAAATAATGTTTCAACTGTGCAATAACTTTATCTTTTCGTTCTTCAAAAGAGTAGTGATTGGCAGAACCATTTAAAAAACCTTTTATGGCAAATTTCGTGTTTTCAAAATTGCTATGGTCGTAAATTTCTGTGGCTAACCCTGATTGACTATAAACACTTCCTGAAAAACCGTTTTCTTTCCAAAACGGTTTTTTGTATTCAACAGAAAATTTTGATGAACCACTCATCCAAGTTTGTGTCTTTTGCATTACTTGACTTACTGCTTGAGGCAATGCAGGGGAAAATCGAATTGTATTGATAAGTAATTGTGGTGGTAAAGCAATAATCAGCTTTTTACAGAGAAAATCATTTTGCAAACTATCTGTAATTTTAAGGCTTTTGCCTTCATCTACAATTTCAACTATTTCGGTATTTAAGACAACACTTCCTTTACCTAAAATTTGATATAATGCTTCAACAATACTATATGTACCACCTTGAACTCTGTATGCAGAATATGTATTAGCTGGAACAAAGTATTGTTGTGGTGGTTCAAATGACATTGTTTCAAACAGTGCGACACCTTCGGTATGCTGTTCAAAGTAGCTAATATTAAGTTCTTTCAAAAGCTGTAAAAGGTGTTTATGTTCTTTACTAAACCAAGTAGCACCCATTTCCATAGGTGTTTGGTAATTGCCATAAATTGTTACAATACGACCCCCTAAACGGTTTTGTGCTTCTAAAATTTTTAAGCTAATTCCTGCTTTTTTGAGTTGAAAGGCTGTTGAAAGACCACTTAAACCTGCGCCAATAATTATTACATCTTCCATTTTTAAGATTTCTATCTATGACTTTGCAATATGAAAAAGATGCAAGAATTATTAAACTTTATTTTCAATACGTGCTTGTTCTTTTTTTAGAGCAGTACATTCGGGTTTAATGTCAAACGAAACCATTTCGCCACTTTCGCCAAAACTAACTACACAACATTCTAAAAACCGTTCTTTTAATTTTACCCTTGCTCTTTGAATTCGTGATTTTGTGTTGGTCAGGGTAAGTTTTAAATTTGCTGCAATTGTCTTTTGGTCTAGGCCTTCAATGTCAGACATATATAGCGGTTTTGCGTATTCATCTGGTAAAAGTTTAAGTAATGCTTTAATATAGTCAGATGCTTCGCCTAAGATAGACTTTTCACTATTTTCTTCAACTACTTCAAAAGATATAGCAATAGTTTTGTTGGTTTTTTTATGATAGTCAACAATAGCGTTTTGAGTAATTTTATATAGCCATGATTTTAGATATAAAACGGTTTTTCCTTTCGAACAATATTGATAGCTTTTAAGTAACACATCCTGCAAAATATCTTTTGCATCGTCTTCGTCTGATACACGCTTTTTGATGTAACCAAACAATGAAGATTTATATTCTTCCCAAATTTCAAATATGTTGCAGTCTTCCATTTTTTTATTTTGTCTTTAAATTTTGTTTGAGGTATTGATTAGAGTTGCAGCTAACGACAGGGCTTTGTGCAGGTGTGGCATTAGAATTCCTTCCGCCCGTAACCGCTGCCCGGCTATTGATAAAGTTAAATATTTAGAACTAATGTTTGGCGATGTTGGTCAAGCCCGAACTAAAGCCGCTATGTTGCTACTGCCGATTGCTACAACCTCAAGCCGCACTTGCACAAAACCCACTGTTGTAGGCAGTACTAGAATTGTTAATTTAGCACCATTAATTGCAGGAATAGTTTTTAAGATAATCTAATATTTGCTGGCGTGTTTCCCTGTTCCTTTCGAAACTTTCATTTACCTCACTCGCTTTTTTAAATGAGTTGCATGCTTCAAGTTTCTTCCCTTGCGCATAATAAGTTTGCCCCAACCATAAATATGATTGAATGTCATTAGGCATCATTGATATGCAAGTTTTAAAATCAGTAACAGCATCATTATATTTTTTTATTTGATAGAAGCATGTAGCACGATTATAATATTCATTAATACTTAAACTTTTTTCTGTTTCCGTTTCTATAGCCATTGAAAAAAATGTTATAGCCTTATCGTACTCTTTTTTCGCAATAAGTTTTTCTCCCATTATTTTATACCCAAAAGAACAAGAAGTTGGGTCAAGCTTAAGTGCATTCATATATGAAGGCTCAACTAACTCATTATCTGGACCAAGCCAATCATACGCTAGAATTGCTAGGTTACAATATGTTAAGGAGTTGTCATTATTAATTTCTAAAGCTTTTAAATAATTATCCTTCGCCTTTTCAAACTGTCCACTTTTCCTATATATTTTCCCTAATCCAATGTAGTCCCACTCTCTAATGTCATTTGAACTACTATAAATCAACGACTTTTGAAAATCGCTTTCAGCTAAAGTAAGTTCGGTTAGCAAAATGTATGTAGTAGCTCTAAAATGATACGCTATACCGTTAGATGGTTTTATTTTAAGTTGCTCTGTACATACTTTAATTGCATTTTCATAATCTCCTGATAATTGGAAACGCATATAAACAGGAATAAAATTATCATAAGCTATCTGTTTATATGCTTTATCAACACTTAGATCTAAATTATGTGTCAGGTACTTCGCATTATTGATATTAATAGCAAAATTCAAGTTTTGATTTAGTCTATTTTCATCAATTTGACCAAATGTCGTCATTCCAAGTAATTCTCCTTTCATATTGAAAAGAGCACCACCACTGCTACCTGGAGAAATTGGTGCTGTAATTTGATAACATTCTCCATAATCGGGTATTTTTCTAATAGAAGAAATTATACCTGTCGAAACTGAACTTTCTAATCCATCAGGATTACCTATAGCAAAAACTGCTTCACCTTTTTCAGCTTTTTTGGTTGCCATTTTAATGGAAGGAAAAATCATAGCAGAGATATTCTTTATTTTTATTTTCGCAATATCTAAACTTGAATTGTAATCAATGATTTTATCAACGTCATAAAATTTGCCATCAATTGTTTTAATTTTAGCCTTATATGCATTTTTAATAACATGAACATTTGTAAATCCAAGTCCTGATTTGTCAATGAAAAATCCTGACCCTGTTGAAACAATTTGATTTTTATCGTTAAAACACTGAACTAAAAAGACACTTTTTTCATTCTCCTTTACTAATGCTTGAAGTGTTTTTTGTGACAAGGCTATCGTAGAAGTAACTATGAAAGCGAAAACCAAATATATTTTATTCATTAAATTTAAATATTAGGGTTGTTGAAATCGTATTGCCTACCACGTCGCGTGGCAGCAGCTTGAAGAAGGAGGGGCTTATCCAAACTGCACATTAATAAAAAAGTGACGATTCGATACCAAACTAAATAATATTTGAATTCCGTCGCCCCCTCTTTCTTCAAACTGCAAGATATGTGCTGTATTCAATTATTCTTTTTTCACCTTCTTATAAAATGTCTGTCCGTCTTTATGAGATAATCGAACATAGTAAATTCCTTTCTGTAATTTTGATAAATCAAGTTCACTTACTTTAGCTTGCTCTTTAAGTACTTCTTTACCTTGGTTATCAAATA
>CANETM010000183.1 GCA_947441205.1 Bacteroidota bacterium
CGCCGCTGTTAATTTTTTCAAAACAGCCTTGGTTTCAAACTCAATTTGTAAGGGCAATAAAGGTATCATTTTGAAATATTTAGGTCAAATATAAGTCAAAAAATGCGATTATTGACATATGTTTAGTAAATAGGTGTCAAAAAATGCGAATTTTGATATATATCCGTATTTATCCGTAGATATCCGATTTGGCATCTTTTAAAAATGGGAATACATAGTTAAACTACCATAATTGACATCGTAAATGGAATCCTAATGGGAAGTAATGTTATAAAATGTTTTCAGGTGCAAATTGTATGCAAATCATAAAAAAAGGTCCCAGTGAATAAACACTGAAACCCTTGATATTATTGGGTGGGCCCACCAGGGCATGATCCTGGGACCCCCTGATTATGAGGGTTCCTAGTGGTATTCCATTCCTTTTCTTTCATTGATAATCAATAGGATACAAGATTGAAATAGATTTATATTTCTCATAATTCACCTCTTTTAACCCGTTTTTGATGAAAACCTGGCCCGGAACTTGGCCGGGAATTGAATTATTTAAACCTATTTTTTAAAATAGTTAGAAGACTTTTTGCATAAGGATCGTATTGATAATAATCTTCTTCAATATATTGATCACCTCTTTTAATAAATACAGTTTTAAATGGCATGATGTTACCTTGTCTTGTAACAGGATTAAATGTCCCATTATTACCACCCCAACTTGCATCAATATATCCAATGTCTTTAATTCCATCCTTATTAAAATCATAATAGAGAATCCTTCCTTTGTTCCCGTCATACTGCTTTGTATTATAATTAAACTTTATAGAAGTAGTATCCAATGAATAAGATCCATTGTTGTTTTTGTATTTATAAATATTCCAATAAGAAAATATATTATTAATGCCACCACCGTTTTGTGCTATAATATCTCCATTAACTTCATCTTGTGTATAATCATGAACCTGTATATTTCTCGCATAAGTTGGAAGATTTAATACATCTGAATTAGAAAATAATCCAGTTCCTTTGTTAAGTATAACCCTTTGATTAATATTACTATTCTCAACCACACATAGTAAAAAATCTAATTTATTGTCTTTATTTAAGTCTTTTAATACAATATCAAAAACTCCATTCGAGCATGATGAACATACAGTTCCATTATTTACAACATTAGGAAAGTTGGTTAAATCAGAAGCTAAAATTGTATAGTTATCATTCCTAAAAAATGGATATGAAGATTTCCCCCAATATATAAATGTAAAATTATTAGCGGCTAAAACTAAATCAGGTAAACCATCTCCATTAAGATCTCCAACATCTCCTCCGTCAGTCATTACTTTTGCAGAATTTACAAAATGAAGTGCATCAAAGGATGTTAACTCATATCCACCCATGCCATCGCTATATATGATTTGTGTCGGATTAGAAAAATTATCTCCCTCAATTATAACCAAATCTACATAGTTGTCACTATTCAAATAAACTGGAATAGATCTCTTAAAACTATTATTTGAGTTAGTCAATAGTTTAATTGTTTTATCTTTTAATAGAGAAGTGTCTTTGAACGTTTTTGTTATTGGATTATAAAGTAAGAACGAAAAACCAATATATTGCCCGCCGCCAGGAGTGAAGACATCTATATAGCCGTCATTATTAAAATCACCACACGTTGATGATGTCCAACCAGTATTTATAAAATTATGTTGGTAAGCATATGAGTTGCTATTAGGTAATGGATTTTGAAATGTTTGAATAATCAAATCTGCCATGACACCAGTGCCTCTGAGCCAATAATCTGATCCCAATTGCCTTGCATTTGATGCTACTTTATATCCTGTAAAATTTCTGATTGCGCTATTGATTGCTGATAAACTTTTCGAAACTGTGTTAGACAATGTATTTTTAGATGTTATTGTAACAGCTATGGAATAAGTACCCTCTTTTTTTAATCCCGGTATATTAATACTAACACCAGGCTGCATGATTGTAGTATCAATTTTATGAATTTGTTTTGAACTATCGGTCCACGTTGAAATTACAGACACCATTACACCCGAAGCAGGTAATTTAGAACTTACTGTAATTATTAATGGTAAGGTGTCGATAACATAGAAGGCTCCGGTATCGATGTTAGTTGTAAATTTTATTGACTCTTCTTGAACAACTATTGGGGGTGGAGTAGATGGTGCCTCTGTTTTTGTGCAGCCATAAGTATATAGAACTCCCAAAATAACAATAATCTTTTTCATTAATCACTTTTTTAAATGCTATAAAGGGGGAAATCAAATATATGATTTAAACTTTATCAAATTAGGTAGAAAAATTTACGCTCCATCACCTCCATCGACCCCTGTTTTCCCTCTAAAAACACAGAACCTGGCCCGGAACCTGGCCGGGGTTTTGTGAAGCATTAATATTCACTTATATCTAATAGTGAACATTATTGGTATAGACTAGAGTCGTTAGATGAAAATCAAGGACTTACGTTAAATCGTGGGTCCTTTGTTGTTTCTGCGTGAGGTTTTGCGTGAGGTTTTTGTCATTTCTTACCGAATACACGAACCTTTAATGCTGATATTTCAACTGCGGTCAAAACCTTTGGATCAAGGTAATATTTCTCTAATACTTGGGTGGTAGAGTGGGAGCTAACTAATCCTGTGTCATCACCTAACACTTGATGGTGCCAAGTCAAATAGGTTTTTTTCTGAAAAACTAACCCTAAATAAGGCAAGGTCTTACTTTAAATGGTACTCGTCTTTAATCAACTCTATCAGTTTTGAAGACTCATTCAATAATAAAATTTCTTTTTTTCTAATCAATCCGGTGGAATTTCTTACATAATGAGCATGAGAAGCCAGTAAATTAATTTGGTTAGGGTCGTTATTGAATAATTTAGGGCTTCCTTCAGGGTATTCAAAAAAATCTTCTCTTTGCATTTCCTGAAAAACTAGTGGGTTGAATACGACCATTGCTTGCTTTCTATAATCGGCCATAATTATATTGTATTCATGGTCATTCATGTATAAAACCTGTCTCATGAAAAGGTCATATTGTAGTATTTTATCTGAAATTTCTACATTGCTAATTAATCTAAAATTACCTGAATTTCTTAATTGTTGAATGGTTCTATCATTATATGACCAGTGATTCTTTCTTGATCCGATTCTAGCTAGATAGTAAATACGTCCTATTTCATTTGAATAATTGGGCGATTTTAATATCCTTATTAAAGTGTCAAAATTTGCTTCCTTACTTTTTCTAATTTCAACGTCTTTTTCTAAGTTGGTTTTATCAAATTTAAGATCTTCAATTAAGGTATGGATAAATTCCTTTTCTCTTAGCCTTTCAACTTGATGTTCACGAACATTTTCTGCGAAAAATCCCAATGTTACTGCGGCAAATAACATCAAAAATTCTATAATATATTCATTCCATTTTTTTTTATGAGATAGATGATGAGGGTGATGTACTTCCATATTGAGTAATTTTTCTAAATAAAAATATATAATTATTTATTAATTATGTATTAATTAATCAGGTTCCAATAATTCCACCTCTTCACCTCCATTAACCCCTGTTTTCCCTCTAAAAACACAAAACCTGGCACAAACTTGGCCCAAAAGAAAAAACCACCTATGAAATAAATCATAAGTGGTTGATATTCAAGTGGGCCCACCTGGGCATGATCCAGGGACCCCCTGATTATGAGTCAGGTGCTCTAACCAACTGAGCTATAGGCCCGCATCTTTCGATGTAGGCGGCAAAAGTACTAATTTTTAACCTTTTTTAAAGGTATCTACCCTTTTTTTCTGCTATTTTTGCGGGATGAAGA
>CANETM010000184.1 GCA_947441205.1 Bacteroidota bacterium
ATGACAGCTTCTGCTATCCCCGTAGTTCAGCAGGATATTATGAAGGAGCTTTCTTTTAACAATACGCATATTATCACCGATTCCTTTTTAAGACCCAACTTAAAATACAGTATACAAAAATGCCCTGTTAAGTTACAGGCATTGCGATTAATATTAAATAATCTAACTGGTTCGGCAATTATTTATTGTAATACCCGAAATAATGTAACGCAATTAGCGCAATTATTAAATGACTATGGCTATAAGGTTAATGAATATCATGCAGGCATGCCAATTGAAGCAAGGAAAAAAGTGCAACATGATTGGATGCAAAATATAACGCCTATTGTTGTGTGTACAAGTGCATTTGGGATGGGTATTAATAAAGGTAATGTTAGATTAGTAATACACTATGATATACCAAGTAGTATTGAACAATATTATCAGGAAGCAGGAAGAGCAGGAAGAGACGGTGAATTGTCAGAAGCCATTTTATTATATCAACAAAATGATTGGAATTATTGGATTGAATTACAGGAAAAAAAATACCCATCTATTGATATCATTAAAAGAATATTTCAAGATCTAGCCGATTTTGTACAACTCCCAATTGGTATGGGGGAGAAACAACAATTTCCTTTTGAATTTGAAAACTTTTGTTTGGTTTTTAAATGGGATAAAATAATTGCACGTAACGCGTTAAGTTGGATTCAACAAGAAGGGCATATTCGTTTTTCTGAATCAGCCTTTACGCCATCATTAGTGCAAGTATTAGGTGATCGAATTAGCATTGAAAGTTTTCAAAATGCACAACCCATTACAGGAACTGTTTTACAAGCACAATTAAGAAGTTATGGAGGCATTTTAGATAGTCCGCATTTTATAAACGAAAACCTTTTGGCTGAATTATTGCAAAGAGATGTTGCGTTTGTCAATCAACAGCTCCAAATTTTAGCAATGCATGGCATGATCAGTTTTGATCAAAAACAAGACCAACCTGTCGTTCAATTTTTATGGAACAGAAGTTCAGCTAGCTTCATGAAAATAGATTTTGACCATTATCAGCTGATGAAAAAGGGATTTATTGAAAGAATTAAACAATTCATTGGCTATCTAAAAGCACAGCCCAGCATGTGCAGAAGTGTCTATTTAGCAAAATACTTTGGCGAAATTGGTTCAAAACCCTGTGGAATTTGCGACATTTGTACAAGTACGAAGAAATAGGTATATTTTAACAAAAGATTGGAAATACATTTTTTCTTTAAAAAAGTAAAAATCGTTTCTTTACAATAATTATAAATCAAGTAATATGGAAGATAAAAAGAAATTTAAGATACTATTATGTGAAGATGATAGTAACCTAGGATTAGTTTTAAAAAACTATTTGGAATTAGACGACTATGAAGTAACCTTAGAACGCGACGGTCGTTTAGGGTTAGCAGCATTTCAAAGAGAAAGTTTTGATTTATGCTTGTTGGATGTAATGATGCCTAATGTTGATGGCTTTAAATTAGCAGAAGAAATTAGAGATATTGATCCAGATGTTCCTTTGTTTTTTTTAAGTGCAAAAACTTTAAAAGAGGATATTATACAAGGGTATAAATTAGGTGCTGATGATTATATCACCAAACCTTTTGATAGTGAAGTATTAATGCTTAAGATAAAAGCAATTATTAAGCGTAACGAGGAGGACCACAAAGTAACGGATAACCAAGAATATCAATTAGGTAAATATCATTTTAATCCAAAATTACGAGAACTTAAACATGATGATTTGTTACAAGTTTTGTCTCCAAAGGAAAATGAATTATTAAAAATGTTAGCTGAACATAAAAATGATTTATTAACCAGAGAAAAAGCGTTGAAAAAAATATGGGGCAGTGATACCTATTTCAATGGCCGAAGCATGGACGTATATATTGCAAAATTGAGAAAGTTTTTAAAAGACGACGACCAAATTGAAATTGTAAATATTCATGGCAACGGTTTTAGATTAGTAGTGCAGGCTTTAATTTAACTCAGCCAAAACTCACATTATAGTTACTATAAAAAAAGCGCATCTTAATCGATGCGCTTTTTTTATCTAAATAATTCAGGATTTTCTGAAGCACCGCCACGATGCTTGCCTAAATGCTCATAAGCTTTATATGTTACTTCACGTCCACGAGGTGTTCGTTGTAAAAAACCTTCCTGAATTAAAAAAGGCTCATAAACTTCCTCAATGGTACCAGACTCCTCACCCACTGCAGTCGCAATAGTGGAAATACCAACCGGGCCTCCTTTGAATTTTTCGATAATGGCTAGTAAAATTCGATTATCCATTTCATCTAAACCATGTTCATCTACATTTAACGCCTTTAATGCATGCTTAGTAATTCCTATATCAACAGTACCATCATTCAATACTTGTGCAAAGTCACGCACCCTTCTCAATAATCCATTGGCAATACGAGGTGTACCCCTGCTTCGTCTTGAAATTTCTCCAGCAGCTTCTGTATTAATATTTACGTTTAAAATACCAGCGCTTCTTAAAATAATTTTTTCAATGACAGTTGCTGGATAATATTCCAAACGTGATTTAATACCAAAACGTGATAACAAAGGCGCCGTTAACAAACCACTACGGGTAGTAGCACCTACTAAAGTAAATGGATTCAAATTAATTTGAATGCTTCTTGCATTGGCACCACTGTCAATCATGATGTCAATTTTATAATCTTCCATGGCAGCATACAAATACTCTTCTACCACTGTGCTTAAACGGTGTATTTCATCAATAAATAATACATCATTAGGCTCTAAACTCGTTAACAACCCCGCCAAGTCACTTGGCTTTTCAATCACAGGACCAGATGTTTCTTTTATTTGAACTCCCATTTCATTGGCAACAATCCTACTTAATGTGGTTTTACCTAAGCCTGGAGGACCATGAAATAAGATATGATCCAAGGCCTCCCCTCTTAATTTCGCAGCCTTTATAAAAATGCTGATATTCTCTATCAATTGCGGTTGACCTGCAAATGCATCCATATCAGCGGGGCGAATACTATTCTCAAATTCACGTTCCTGTGGATTTAAATTTTGATTGTCAGTATCTAGGTTTGGATTGGACATAATTAATTTTTATTTCGCTGGGGTGTATGATTTATCCAATAAGTGATTGTAAATAAATTTATTTTTTAATTCCGTGAAGTGTTTTCCTTTTGCAGCGCCCCATCCATGTCTACCACCAGGATATAACATAAACTCTACTTCTTTTCCATTATCCTGTAAAGCACTTAATAATTGAATTGAGTTTTGCATATGTACATTATCATCCGAGGTTCCATGTACTAATTGTAAAGTTCCTTTAAAATCTTTTACATAGCTTAAAACATTACTTGACTTATAGCCTTCTGGATTTTCTGCAGGTGTATCCATATATCTTTCTGTATAATGTGAATCGTATAAACCCCAGTCCACAACACTACCCCCCGCCATTGCATGTGTAAATACGGACGCGCCATAAGTTAACGCATAACAACTTATATAGCCACCATAACTAAATCCAGTGATGCAAATCTTTTTAGGATCGGCACTTCCATTTGCAATAAACCATTTAGCCATAGTCATATAATCCTGCATTTCCCAATATCCTAAATTGCGATACATATAATTTACGCCTTCTTTACCAAAATGACCGCTTGCTCTATGATCAAAGGCCACTTGAATAATACCTTCTTTTGCCCAATTTTCTTTGGAGGCTGGATTACTCCATGAATCCATTACGGTTCCTGCGTTAGGTCCACCATAAATACTCACTAATAATGGATACTTTTTATTGGGATCCATATTTTTAGGC
>CANETM010000185.1 GCA_947441205.1 Bacteroidota bacterium
TGAATGGTAAATATTGATGTCCTTTTTCAGGATTTAGTTTGCGGGCTGTGAATTTTTCATTGTACTCTTTAATATTTCTGCAACCTGCTTCCTTTAATAAATCATAGCGGTTGTCCATTTCAATACACAATGCATTTAATGTATTGATTACTTTTTTGGTATCTGTTATAATAGCATCTTCCTCACCAGGTAATTTTGCTAAAAAATGTTTTTCAATCACACGGTATAAACTCAACTCCACTTTTTTAGGATCCACCAATACAAACTTTAATTGTGATGGATGCTTTTTATATAACAAGGAAACTAAAATTGCATTTAATCCAACCGACTTACCTTGACCTGTAGCACCGGCCATTAATAAGTGTGGCATACTTGCTAAGTCAACGATGAAGTTTTCGTTGTCAATTTTTTTACCAATCGCAATAGGTAATGAATAAGTACTTGTTTGAAATTTTTCACTCGCCAATAATGTTTTCATACTCACTACAGACTTACGAATATTGGGCACTTCAATACCAATGGTTCCCTTTCCAGGAATAGGTGCAATTATACGTATACCCAATGCGGCTAAACTTAATGCAATATCGTCTTCTAAGTTTTTAATACGACTAATACGCACTCCAGGTGCTGGTACAATTTCATATAAAGTTACGGTAGGACCAACGGTTGCTGCAATGCGTTGAATGGCAATATCGTAGTTTTTCAAAGTAGCAATAATTTGATTTTTGTGCATTTCTAATTCCTCGGGATCTTGCACAATTTTTTCAGAACCATGTGTCTCTAATAAATTAATGGAAGGGTACTTATAATTTTTTAAATCAAGCGTAGCATCATACTTAGTTGCTAAACTACCAATGGATGCTATGGATACAATTTCCTCCTCGGCTCCTTCATTTATTTCCAAATCCAAATCCTCCAATAACTCATCATCAAGGTCGGTAAAATCATTAGGTACAGTTGCTTGATGGTTGTCCAGTAAACTTTCCTGTTCCATATGCACAACTGCCTCCGATGGCGCATCCATTACTAATTTTGGTGCTAATTCCTCGTTCAATGAAAGTTCATCAATAAATAATTTAGGGCCATTTAGTGCTCCTAAATTATCAGACGCATTCGCGTCTTCTTCTTCAGGCATAATAACTGATATGCCATTTCCTTCAGCGTTGTTAACTAATCGGTTTCCAGTTGGTGCTTCCTCCACAATAGGTGCTGGATTATTTAAATCCCATTCCTTTCTAATGGCTTCCGCATCAGGTTCAAATGCTATGGGTTGTTCATCCGCAATATTCTTTTTTTGAGGAATTAAAGAATCGAAATTGGGAACAGTGAATTTTGGATTGAACCTCCAAATAAAATAACTAAACCCTGACACTAATAATATGGCACCGGTACCGAAGCTACCAACCCATTTAATTAACCAACTATTACTATACTCACCTACTGCTCCACCCCAAGAAAATACACTCCCTTTTGTCACATAAGCAAAACAAGTACTCAATACTAACAAACCCACTAATACATATCTTACATTTCTCCAGATACTAAATATTTGTTTTGTAAAAAACATATTAATCCCTAAAACAAAAGTAAAAGTGCAAAACAAATAGGATGCTAATCCAAATCCGTTATTAATAATTTGATAAGAAATAAATGCTCCAATAAATCCTAATTGATTATTTACTTTAACATCCTTTGTTGAAAATAAACTAGTGCGCCAAAGTTGTACTTTATCTTGATCATCTTGCCAAGTAAATAAATAAGAAGTAAAAGCAACAAACAAAAACAGTGTTACTAATATTAAGGCTAAGCCAATGATTTTGGAAGTACGTTCATCCTTTACTACTTCGGTTACATCGAGCGCTGCCTCTTTATCGGGGTTGAGTGCTTCCTCGCTCACTTTTGGTGCTGATTTACTTTTAAGCGTATTTGCCATAGTAACAAATATAAGCGTTCCAAATAGTATGAAAAAGGTTTTTTAGCTAATGTGTAAAATTGAAATGTATTGGGACTACTTATCCACTTTATGCTTCCAAATTAGCCTTATCCAACTTGCCCAACCTAACATAAAAATGAGTCCACCCAAGGGGGTAACAGGACCTACCATTTGACTGTAATTAAAACTAGCTAATGGCTGGAGGGTTAATAAATATAAAGAGCCGCAAAAAAACAGGCATCCCCAAAGAAAAAATTGTGCTACCCGATTTATGCTTTTTTGGAGTTGGGGAAAAGATAAATTTTGCTGACTATAAAGTGCCAATAATATTAATGCCAATCCGTGCATAAACTGATACCTCACTCCTGTTTCAAAAATGGCTACTTTATCAGGATCCACCATTTTTTTTAAAGCATGTGCACCAAATGCACCCAATAGCACCGATAATAAAGCTAATAGCAAGCCCCACAATATTATTTTACGATGCATGTTGTTGAATTATTTTTTTGATAGCAGCATCGGTTATTTCACCATGCTTTAATCTATAATGTGCTTGTTGGTAAAAAGGCGTACGTTCTAAAATTTTATTTTGCAAAAACTGGGTAAGTGTTTGCTCATCCATTCCTGCAATAAGTGGGCGATGTTCCTGCTCAGGTATTAATCTGGTTAATAATACTTCGATAGATTCATCCAACCAAATAACTACCCCTTCCTTTTTCATCCAATCCATATTATTTTGAAAACAAGGTGTACCACCACCCGTAGCGAGTACGAACTTTTTTTTCTCTTTAAACCATTTTAATAATTTGGATTCTAGCTTTCTAAAATAATCTTCCCCATCTTCAGCAAATATTTCGACAATGGTTTTTTCTTCATTCATTTCAATCAAATCATCTAAATCATATGCTCCCGATTTAATCCATTTTGAAATTTTACCAGTCCAATACGATTTTCCAGAACCCATCATCCCAATTAAGAATATTTTTTCAGCAGCCATAGCAGTCCCTTAATTCTAAATTATTTAAAAGCATTCAATCCTGTAATGTCCATACCTGTAATTAATAAATGTATATCATGTGTCCCTTCATAGGTGATAACACTTTCCAAATTCATAATATGACGCATAACTGAATACTCGCCTGTAATACCCATGCCACCCAGCATTTGACGAGCATCTCTTGCAATTTGAGTTGCAATTTCACAGCTATTTCGTTTTGCCATACTAATTTGAGCAGGTGTTGCTTTACCTTGATTCATAAGCACACCTAAACGCCAAACTAATAATTGACCTTTGGTTATTTCAGTAAGCATTTCAGCTAACTTTTTTTGTTGTAACTGGAATCCCGCAATAGGCTTTCCGAATTGAACACGCTCTTTACTGTATCTTAATGCAGTATCATAACAATCCATAGCAGCACCTAAAGCACCCCATGCAATTCCAAATCTTGCTTTGCTTAAACAACCCAATGGTCCTTTAAGTCCAATCACGTTAGGAAGTATATTTTCTTTAGGCACTTTTACATTATCGAAAACTAATTCACCTGTAGCACTTGCCCTAAGACTCCATTTATTATGCGTGGTTGGTGTACTAAATCCCTCCATTCCTCTTTCCACTATGATACCTATAATTTTTCCTTCTTCATTTTTTGCCCAAACAATAGCGATTTGTGCGAATGGTGAATTACTAATCCACATTTTGGCACCATTTAAAATAACATGATCACCAGCATCTTTAATATTGGTAAGCATGCCGCCTGGATCAGAACCATGGTCCGGTTCAGTCAAACCAAAACACCCAAGCCATTCACCTGAAGCTAATTTTGGCAAGTATTTCTTTTTTTGTTCTTCGCTTCCATATGCAAAAATGGGATGCATCA
>CANETM010000186.1 GCA_947441205.1 Bacteroidota bacterium
CTGAAAAATTACAACAGTTTCAAGCAAACCACGGACAATTGTCTCAAGCATTGGGCCGTTTAATGGTCGTGTCTGAAAACTATCCTAACCTTAAAGCAAACGAAGCATTCAGAGGATTACAAGCTCAATTAGAAGGTACTGAAAATAGAATTAAAGTTTCAAGAAACGACTTTAATGGTGCAGTTGCTGATTATAATAAAAGAGCAAGATCTTTCCCTTTGAATTTAGTTGCTAATATGTTTGGCTTTAAAACTAAAGAAGGATTTAAGGCAGAAGAAAGTGCAAGCAAAGCACCAGAAGTGAAATTTTAATTACTACGTTTTTTAACTCATTCTATTATGTGGAATCCCTTCAAAAGAAGTGCTGATACCTTATTGACAGCCTCCGACAAGCAACAACTTGTGGAGGCTATTCAATTAGCTGAAAAAAATACAAGCGGAGAAATTCGCGTATTTGTTGAAACAAAATTGGGTAAGGTGGATGCATTAACTAGGGCAAAAGAAATTTTCTTTAAAAATAAAATGAATGAGACTAAAGAGCGCAATGGTGTTTTAGTTTACGTTGCTGTCAATGATAAGAAAATTGCCATTTATGCCGATCAAGGTATATATGAAAAAATGGGTATTGAATTTTGGTATACTCAAGTTCAAGAAATGACCAGTCATTTTAAAGCCATGAATTATATAACTGGCATATCTACTGTTGTGAATGAAATTGGAATTGCTTTGCAAAATCATTTTCCTTATGATCGTTCAAATGACACAAATGAATTATCGGACGAAATTATGATTGGAAAATAATTACCTATGAAAGCATTAAAATATATTCTTTTATTATTTGTTGCAGTTTTCATGGGTGCTAGTACCCTTAAAGCGCAGAATGTATTGGAAAAGCCTAGTACGCCAACGCTAGTAACTGATTTGGCAGGCGTATTAAGTGCAACAGAAAAACAATTTTTAGAAAATAAATTAGTTAGTATTGACGATAGCAGTTCTAATCAAATTGCCGTTGTTATTTTACCAACCTTAGACGGCTATCCCATTGAGGAGTATGCTACTAAACTTTTTAGATCTTGGGGGATTGGAAATAAAAAAACCAATAATGGCGTATTGTTATTGATTGCCATTAATGATCGCAAAGTTAGAATTGAGGTGGGTTATGGATTAGAAGGCGCTATACCAGATATTACTTCCAATAATATTATCAATAATGACATTAAGCCTGCGTTTAAGCAAGGTGCCTATTTCGAAGGAATCAACACGGCAACCGATGATATAGCAAAAGCAGCAGTAGGAGAATATAAAGTAGCTAGGCAGAAAAAATCAAAGGACAAGGGAGGTTCATTTTTCCTTTTCTTAGTTATCGTATTTATTATTGTAGCAATAGTTGGAAGAAAAGGAGGCAATGGTGGATCAAATATTGGTGGCGGTGGTTTTAGTGATATTGCCACTGGAATGTTATTAGGATCCTTATTAGGAGGCGGAGGTCGAAGTGGAGGTTACGGCGGTGGAGGTGGATTTAGTGGTGGAGGAGGTTTTGGTGGTTTTGGTGGAGGAAGCTCAGGTGGAGGTGGCGCTAGCGGAGGCTGGTAGTATTGTAATCGATTTTTATAAAATTTAAAATCGATAAAAAACACGCTGATGATTTTTAATGATAATGACTTAAAATAATTAAAATGGGAGTGCTTCTTTTGAAGACTCCCATTTTTAGTTTTGTGAATATGCTTTGCTTTAACCTTACATTTTAGGTAACGCTGCGGTAACTATTTTTACCAAATTATCTTCTCCTTTTTGTTTCTTCTTTTTTAAGATAGTGCCTAAAATTTGAGTGTTGAAATAGGGGTCGGTCTGTGTCCTATAACCCTCAGGGATTGCGTTTCTAAAAGCAACAATTAAATCAATACCTTTTTTAAATTTAGCTTCATCCAATGTCTTAATTAATAAGGATGCAAATGGCATTGTCATATAAAATTTTTCCTCCGATTGTATACTTAAGGCTTCAAACTTAACTGCTACAAAATCAAATACATTTTCATCACCATATTTAGTTAAAATCTTAGTTACGGCTATATTTAATCTTTTCTTAATGACTGTATTGGAATTGATAGTAGCAATTTTTATAGCAGTTAAGGAATCAATTTTTTCGAGCGCATCTAAAGCAGCACCGGAAACTAAATAAGATTCATTTTGAGTTAACTGCTCAAACAAAGGCTTGTATACTTGCTTATTTAATGCTCCAATGGCATCAATAGCGGTTTCCCTTACAAAATTTGATGGATCCTTAGTCATTAAATTTGCAATCTCAGTTTCAACTTCTGTAGGCAATGCTGCAGGATTAAATGATTGAATTGCTTTTTGTCTAATTACGTAAAAAGTATCTTTTAATGCTGATTTAATTAATGATAATGCAGCTGGATCTTTCATATTTTCTGCTGCTTGATCCAAAGCTTCAAGGCGGTCTATGAAATTGGAAGCATGCTTGTATTGAAAAATATATTGAGATAATGGTTTAGTTTCATCTTTCTCCCAAAGCAATATCTTTTCATTGTCAATATTTACATTATCAGGACTAACAGATGATGGGAAATAAAAACTATCAACACGGTTTTTACTCCATATGTCATAATGATTTTTTTGATTCGCCGCGTAAACATCAATGCCAACAGGTAATTCGAAAATTTTGTCCTGCGTTTGGGTTTGTTGAATAACAACTAAAACTTGTTTTTTTACTTCATCATATTTTTGATTAATACGCACATATGGGTGACCGTCTCCAAAATACCATTGGTTAAAAAACCAATTTAGGTCCTTGCCGGTAACAGCTTCAAAAGCTAGTTTTAATTTAGTTGCTGAACCAGTACTAAATTTATTATCATTTAAATATTTATTTAAGGATGCAAAAAATGCGTCGTTGCCAACATAGTGTCTAAGCATATTTAAAATACGCCCACCTTTTTGGTAACTCACTAAGTCAAACATATCCTCACGATCATTGTAATAAAAACGCACTAAGTCTTTTTCAGCAGCATCAGGGCTACTCAAATAGGATCTTTGTCCAATATAGTTTTCATATTTACCAAAGTCTTTTCCCTTGCTATGTTCAAGCCACAAAGTTTGACTATAGTCTGCAAAACTTTCATTTACAGTTAAGTTACTCCAACTTTCTGCAGTTACTAAATCGCCAAACCATTGATGAAATAATTCATGTGCAATGGTACCTTCCCAATTATTCCCATCAACCAATTCTCTCGCATTTTGCTGAACTGCGTCCCCATGCAAAGTGCAAGTAGTATTTTCCATAGCTCCTGAAACGTAATCACGTGCACTCATTTGAGCATATTTCACCCATGGATAAGGTACCCCTAATATTTTTTCATAAAATGAAATCATTGCAGGTGTTTTACCATAAATCTTTTGCGCTTCTTTTGCATAAGCCTTTTCAATATAATAGCTTACTTCGATTTTCTTTTTTCCATCAGTCGCTGTCGCTTTTCCATCAGTCGCTATCGCTTTTCCATCAGTCGCTATCGCGACTTCTTCTTTGATGATGGCGTAATCTCCAATACCCATAAAAAATAAATAAGGGGAATGAGGTTGATCCATTTTCCAAACATCTAAGCGAGTTCCATTTTTGTTGTCAGTTTGCTTTACCAACAAACCATTGGATAGGGAAACATATTTATTAGGCACATTTAAATGAAACTCCTGGGTACACTTTTGGTTTGGTTTGTCAATAATGGGAATCCAAACACTAGTACCCTCTGTCTCGCCTTGTGTCCATACTTGAGTCGGTTTA
>CANETM010000187.1 GCA_947441205.1 Bacteroidota bacterium
ATGGTACTTAAATAGGAGGCACAGCCTACTCCTATCGCATCCCTTTTTGTTTTGATTAAGCTAAGAAGCGGGTAAAGGGCCTACCTGCTTGCTCGGCCATAATGGAAGTTAATTCACTGAATTAAGCAGCCATGGCGTAGTTTGTTTCGCCGTTTGTTGTTTTGATATTCAGATTTAAGTGCTAATTATCCAACGCACTGCATGCTTACCCCAACCGCTACGCTTGCTGTCAAAACCATACGACCCCAAAGCTTATAAGTCGGGTAAAACTTATTAAGAAACTGTAAAATTACGATTTTTTCGCCCAATCACCAAGAAAAGGCTACTTGTAGCGTGCTTTCTACTTGAATAAACGCCAAACGTCCAAGCCTAAGGCATAAAACATAAGACCAAACATGATTACCATGCCTACGATTTGCGCATATTCCATAAACTTATCACTTGGCTTACGACCTGTTATCATTTCAAATAAAATGAATAAGGCATGTCCCCCATCCAATGCAGGAATAGGAAGTACATTCATAAACGCTAAAATGATGGAAAAAACAGCCGTTAAAGTCCAAAATTTATACCAATCCCATTCTGAGGGGAATGTATTTCCGATACTAATTAAACTACCTAAGGATTCATTCGCATTTACTTTACCAGTGAATATTTGCTTAATCCCTTGCACATAATTATCAAGTGTCGTGAAACAACGTTGAGTTCCAACAGGAATTGCTTCTATGAAATTATAAGAGGTGTGAACGGTTGTGAAAATATCATAAGGCAATTTTAAAAACACACCAATTTGCCCTGTCCCACTAATTAATGCTTTTATTTTTACTGTATCACTACCACGAAGTGCAGTGATAGAAACAATAGAGTCAGCAAATTGTTTTTTCAATGATTCAAACGCATAACGGTATTGAACAGACTGATCATTAATCATTAATAAAGTATCGCCTTTTTCAAATTGTGTACCATTCATTGTCACGGCTGATTTCCCAACAGAATCAATAATCACAGGAAAACGAGGCGTAGCAAAAGGAACTACTTTTTTTATTTTGGCTAAGGAAGATGATAAGGTAGAAGGCACTGTTAAAGAAACTATACTATCCCCTCTTTTAACTTGTAAACTTGTTGGATTTTCCAACACTAATTTAGATTCTAATTGTTCAAAGTTTTTTAATTCTTTATTATCAAGTGACACAATCATATCACCATCTTTCACGCCTATTGACTTTGCTAAATCACTTGCATGCACACCATACACTACATTTTTTGCAGGTAAATATTCTTCACCCCAATACCAACTAATTCCTATAAAAATGACAATCGCTAAAATTACATTTACAATCACACCACCTAGCATTACAATTAAACGTTGATAGGCAGGCTTGGATCTTAGCTCCCAACTTTCCGGCGCTTTATTTAATTGATCCTTGTCAAGACTTTCGTCAATCATGCCGGAAATTTTTACATATCCGCCAAATGGAATCCAACCAATACCATATTCAGTTTCTCCAATCTTTTTTTTCCAAAGACTAAATCCTGGATTAAAAAATAAATAAAATTTTTCAACCCTTGCTTTAAAAAGACGAGCAGGAATAAAATGTCCTAATTCGTGTAAGACCACCAAAATTGAAAATGATAAAATAAATTGACCCGTTTTAATTCCAATGGATGCAAAATCGATTGCTAAAGTGTACATATATTATAGTTGTATTAAGGAAGCAGCGTAACTACGTGCTTCGCCATCTGTTTCAAAATAATCATTTAATGTTGGGTTAGAAATAAATTCGATTCTTTCTAATGTCCTTTCAATTAAATCAGTCATATCTAAAAAGCCAATTCGGTTTTTCAAAAATGCATAAACCGCAATTTCATTTGCCGCGTTTAAAACACAAGGTGCGTTACCACCTTTATGTAAAGCTTCGGTTGCTAAATGTAAATTTCTAAATGTTTTTATATCGGGCTCGTCAAATGTTAAGGTATTTGGTTTGTCAAAATGATAACGAGGAAATTCATTTTTTAAACGCTGCGGAAAAGCCATTGCATATTGAATAGGCAACTTCATATCAGGCAATCCCATTTGTGCTTTTATACTTCCATCCTCAAATTGCACCATACTATGAATAATACTTTGTGCATGCACCACTACTTTGATTTGATGTGGTTCTAAATTAAATAACCATTTGGCTTCAATCATCTCTAAGCCTTTATTCATAAGCGTTGAAGAGTCAATGGAAATTTTTGCACCCATCGCCCAGTTAGGATGTTGCAACGCATGATCGCGTTTTACATTTGCTAAAAAGTTAGACTTCTTCCCTAAAAAAGGACCACCGCTTGCTGTTAAAATTATTTTTTCAATGGGGTTATTATTTTCACCAACCAAACATTGAAAAATGGCAGAGTGCTCACTGTCTACTGGAATAATTGCAGCACCTTTTTCCTTTGCAATGCGCATTACAATATCACCTGCAACAACTAAGGTTTCTTTATTCGCAAGACCCACAGCTTTTCCATTTTCAACTGCAGTGAGTGTTGGCGTTAATCCTGCAAATCCAACAATGCCTGCCATCATAAAATCATAACAATCCATGGCAGCAACCTGCTCTAATGCTTCTTCCCCAGCAAATACTTTAATGGGTTTCCCTTCCAATGCTTTTTTTACAATGGCGTATTTTCCTATTTCTCCTATCACCACAATATTGGGAACAAATTGCAAAGCTTGTTCAATTAATAAGGACTCATTTGAATGTGCTGTTAAAATTTCAGCAACAAATAATTCAGGATGCGCAGCAATAACTTCAAGGGTTTGTTTACCGATTGAACCAGTTGATCCGAAAATTGCTATTCTTTTTTGTTGCATCCAATAACTTTATTAAAACTTTATATGACTTTGTTCAAATAATTCAAATTCAAACTCCGTCCTATTTAAGTGGCTAAAATTACATTATTATTTTTTAATAAATAAGGTTAACTCATTGGCAATATTTCGATCATTGCTTAACCTTGGCACTTTATTCTGTCCTCCTAACTTACCCTGCGCGCGCATGTAATCAATAAAAGCATTTTTTTCCATGGAAGTAATATGCAAGGGCTCCAATATATTTCCAACGATTAAATCCTGATAATACACATTTTTCTCGCACATATATTCATTTAACTTTTGGCTAAACAAAGCCATATCAGCAGGCGCTTTTTCAAATTCAATAAACCATTCATGATAGCTTTTTCCTTCACCTTGTTGAATATAAGGGGCCACGGTAAACTCCACCACCGACACCTTTAATTCATGGGTGGCTTTCAATAAAGCTTGCTCCACTTCCTCGCCAATAACATGCTCTCCAAAGGCTGAAATAAAATGTTTCACCCTTCCTGAAACAATGATACGGTAAGGATCCACGCTCACAAATTTCACGGTATCGCCAATGCTATAACCCCATAAACCTGCGTTACTATTAATGATTAATGCATATTGCTCACCCAATTTCACTTCTCCTAAACTTAAACGAGTCGGATTTTCATTATGCACTTCAGCAAGTGGAATGAACTCATAAAATATCCCTGAGTTGGTATTTAATAATAAACCTGGCTCATTAGGACGGTCTTGAAAAGCAAAAAAACCTTCACTAGCTGGGAATAATTCAATGGTATCCACTTCCTTACCAATGGTTTCAAAAAGCTTAGTCTTATAGGGTTCAAAATTCACTCCCCCTTGCACTAAAACCTGCAAATTGGGGAAAATATCCTTTACGGGCTTACCCGTTTTAGCAACCAGGCTATCAAAATACATTTGC
>CANETM010000188.1 GCA_947441205.1 Bacteroidota bacterium
ATGGATATTCTCAGCTTGTCTCACCCACCAATTAATATGATGCCCATTATCTGTCACCATTTTAGCAATGGCTGTTGCCCAGCTACCACTTCCAATAATTCCAATAGTTTGTATACTCATATTGCAAAGATACGAAATCAAAAAAAAGGAGTGTATCAATTAAGTACACTCCTTTTTCAGCTTTTTTATGATTCTCTATTTTTTCTCTTCATATAATTTATCCTTTGTCACCACTTTAACTAAACTTCCATCTTTTAATAACTTACTCACAGTACTATATGGCCCCGTAATTACCTCATCCCCTACTTTTAATCCTACAACTTCAATATAGTTAAGGTCTTGAATATCAGTTTTAACTTTTACCATTTTAACTTTACTATCTTTTTGCAATACAAATACTACTTCATTGATATCCTCCTCTTTATTATCTGATGGCGCTGCATTTTTATCATCCGTTTTAGTAGTCACTTTTGTATCCTTACCATTGCCTTCCTTGTCTCTTGTAGTAACAGCATTTAATGGTATTGATATTACATTCAATTTAGATTTAGTTTGAATGTCAGCACTCGCAGTCATTCCTGGACGGAATGGAAATTTACTATTTTCTTTAATTAAGTCCTCGTAGCTAGAAGGCTCTAATCTAATGTGTACTTTGTAATTAGCAACTTCGGCACTTGAGGCAGCTGATGCAGCCAATGCTGAAACAGGGTTAGCTATTTTATAAACGATACCCTTAAATTTTCGGTTATTGTATGCATCTACTTCAACAAGGGCGGTATCTCCAATTTTTACTTTTGTAATATCATTTTCTCCAACATCCACTCTTACTTCAATACTTTTCATATCAGCAACTCGCATCATTTCAGTTCCCGCCATTTGAACAGTACCCACAACACGTTCTCCTTTTTTAACGCTCATTGAACTAACAATACCATCCATAGGTGCCGTAATTGTTGTACGTGCTAAGTCTTTTTCGGCACGTGATAACTGAGCTCTTACACCCTGAATTTGAGCTGCTCCACTTTTTATTGTTTGTAAAGCACCTAAATAACTAGATTCTGCTGAACGAAAACTTTGTTCTGTTTGTTCAAACTCTGATCTTGAAACTATTTTGTCATCCAATAACTTCTTATATCTTTCATAAGTTGTTTTTGTATTATCGTAGCTAGTTTTTAAACCACTTAAGGAAGCTTTTATGTTTTCATATTGAGCTTGAAACTGATTTACATTTGCAGTTGCTTGGTCTTTTTGAGTTGAATATATATCAGCATATATTTTAGCTAAAACCTGACCTTTTGTTACTTTATCACCTTCTTCCACAAATAGGTTCACAATTTCACCAGAAATATCTGGACTCACTTTTACTTCAATTTCAGGATATACCTTTCCACTTGCGTTTACGGATTCTGTAATGGTACGTAATTGTACTTTTTCGGAAGTCACTTCCTCTCCAGTTTCCTTGCCTATTACACCTGCTTTTTTTAAACCTACTAACAAAACAATGATAGCAGCTAAACCTACAAGGATCCAAATTAATTTCTTATTCATATTTCTCTATTTATTTATTGCAATGATATTTAATGGAATGATATTATAATGACAATGACACACCTTTATAAAATTCAAGTAATTTAATTCTAAATACATATTCATATTGAGCTGCCTTATAATTTACTTTTGCTTTTAGAAAATTATTTTGATTATTAAGTAACTCAATAGTTCCAAGTAAACCTAAGTCATATCTTTTTATTGCAAATGCAAAAGTCTTTTCAGCCGAGGTTAATGCTTTTTGATTTGCCACTAATTTATTAAAAGCAATAACCGCATTATTATACGCAGTGAAAATATCTTGCTTTAACTTAAGATTCGTATTTTCTTTCTGCAAATTAGCATTGCGATAATTTAGCTTTGCTTGTTGATAATTAATTTTAGATTGATTACCATTAAAAATGGGTATTGACATTTGTAAACCAAAACTTTGTCCAAAATTATTATTTACTTGATCACCCCATCCATTCCAAATATTCCCCCAATTTCGCTTAGAAGTTGTAGGTGTAAATATTGGACTTTGAATATAATACTTTGCATTACTAACGGTTACAAAAGGAGTATTTGCGTTAGGTGTACTAAATCCAGTTAAATTAAATCCACTTATATAATTAAAAACATTTGAAAAGTTAGAACTTAAGTTATATCCAAAACTTAAGCTTGGATAAAACCCAGATTTTGCAACCAACTCATTTTTGGAAGCGGCTTTTACCCTTAAGTCAGCAGCTTTCACACTTGGTAAATTTTGAGTAGCAACATTAAAAACATAATCAGGTTGTAAATCGGCAAATGATTGTAATTTAATATCATCAACCGATTGTACTTGAATGTCAAATGGCTGACTTGCATCTAAATTTAACAATGCCTTTAATTGCATTTTACTTTGCTCAATATTGGCGTTTGCAGATATATAAGTGCTACTATCATTTGCTAATTGAGTTTCCAATTCTAGTAAATTTAATTCTGGCAACAAACCTACCTCAACTCTTTTTTTAGTAGCTGCTAATTGTTCTTTGGTTTGACTTATTTGAATTTTTGTAATTTCTGTTTGCTCAATAGCCGATAATACTTGTAAATAAAATGTAGCCACACTTAGGGAAACATCATTAATAGCGTTTAATTTATCGGCTTCAGATGCTTGCCAACTAAAATTCGATGAAGCAGACGCGTTTGTTAATCTACCTGCATTAAAAATTTGAATTCCTCCATTTAATCCAAAATTATTGTACAAAAACTGTGTGTTCGTAAATGCGTTTGTAGTAGGATCAATTGACCTTCCTAACCTTAAACCCATTCCTGATGATCCATTAATAGTTGGTAATTGATTAGACTTAGCTAAATCGGCTTGTAATTTTGCTAAACGTGATTGAATATCAGCTTGTTGTACCGATATATTATGCTCAATAGCATATTCTATACATGTTTTTAAATCCCATTTAGTAGGACTTTGCGCTTTCAAGGAAATAGAAAATGTTATTAATAATAAAAATAATATGTATTTCATGTGTTTATTTTATCTCTCAATTTTGACTGTACAAAAGTAAGTCATAAAAAGCTACTTGTCTAATTTTTAGACAAGCGGAAAAGCTTGCTCCTTAAACGCTTTTTTTGATAGATGAAAGGCTGAGATTAAATGCTAATTAGCAGGGGAACTTGATTTTTTATAGTAAAATAGCCTGTATAATATAAGTACAATAATAATTAGCGCTACGGCAGTCATAGCAGCATAAGGCTTATCAATAACAACCGCCACTGCTACAAAAGCATAAGACATTACAAAAATTGCCGCCAAAATAGGGGTCCATTTTTTCAACGCACCTGTAACCGATTCATTACCCTGGCCTTTTCTTCGTAAAATAAATAAAGTGGCCGCGGAGGTACTCATTCCCATGCAATCTAAAAAGATACTAAAACTTAAAACATCGTCGACCCCCTTACCAAAAAACGTCACTAGAATAGTAGTGATTGCAAAAACAGTTAACCCTGGTACTAATGCATCGGTTTTTGGATGTTTAGTTTGAAATATTTTAGGCAATACTTTATCCTCACTCATGGCAAACATCACACGTGGATTACTCATTAAAATTACATTCACATAGGCAAGCACACTTAACACCATGGCAAAATCAAACACCTTTGCTCCATATGTTCCAAACCATGCCTCAAATAACAAGGACCCAATCGCATTGGCATTTTTCATATTATCAAAACCAATCACTTTAATATAGGTGTAG
>CANETM010000189.1 GCA_947441205.1 Bacteroidota bacterium
AAAAATAAGCATAGTTGGTTGTTGATCAGAATAGGAAGCCAAACTTAATCCCTGATTAGTAATAATGCTATCGAGCGATTTTAATTTTCTTTCGTGCATACTATATGCACTGAGTTCGCGATTACATTGCGCATTTTCGAATGAATAATACAAAATTAGCCCGAAAGGAATTATCCATATAATATCATTCGCTAAAACATGGGCAAATAAACTAATCGGCAATTTATTTTGCCACCAAAAATATACGAAACTAATGGCAATGGTGGTTTTTAACAATAGCCCTAATAGTACGATGATCCAGTGTTTGAAGGGTTGTTTACTTGCTAATAAATAAACAAAACCAAATAAAATTTCGAACACGGCAATACCTTGCCACAATACTAGGTAATTGGGTAACTGTAAATGCAAATTGTTAAATAATTGCTGGGGATTTAATAAGGTGGTAAAACCCCAAATCAAATTATATATACCTGCTGCTAATAAAGTAATTTGCATCCAAGGACGCGTGACTACTAATTTCATTGTTATAAATTATCAATATCATAACCTATTTAATGCTTAAGTGTTTTAATTTTTTTAAAAAACACAGAAAAAGCACTAATGCTAGCAATTATGGATGCTGTAAAACCCAAATCGCATCGGCTCTTAATTGTTGAATTAGGTTAACCCGATTTGCCATATTTTCTTTTGGTAAATCAAAAAACAGATTTAAGGCAAGTTCCACATCGTTGTCAATATAACAATTGCTTAAAAAAGTTTTATTTATAATAATTAAGCTATCTGCTAGCTACTTAAAAATAAGAAACAAAAAAAATACCATAAGCCTACCAAAGCGATTTCTTTTGCTTCAAAATCCATTCTGCATCATCTCTTAATTGTTGCTCTAACATAACATTATTTTTTTTTGCTTTTTCTTTTACTGAAATAAACCATGCTTCATCATTTTTTATTTCCGATATTATATCTTCCAACGCCTTTGAATAGGCTAAATTTTTAATTGCAAAATTTGGAGATAATATTTTTTCCAATTGCTCTGCAAAACCAAAAGGAAACATATGTAAATTGCGTTCGGTAACCAATAAAATTACAAAATCTGTTTTATTTACATAATCATTAATTAATGCCTCTGTCACAACTACATTTTCTTTGCCACTACTATTGAACACCGAATTATTATAGTATAAATAATGATATGTATTAAATTGATTTGCTGGTATAAATGCATTATGAACTACCCACCAATAACTATCTGCTACAACAATAGTATTTGGCTTATATGAATCCGAAAGTTGCTTAAATACTACTTTGGGGTAGGCCATTTTAAAACCTTTCAGCGGGAATAATAAATTTAAATCCAGCTCTAAATCATTGTCAACAAACCTAGCAGTATCGGTCAATTCGATGCCTTCATAAATTTTTTCAGGCAACTTTTTACCCATCATCATCCCCATTTTTTTTGTTAAGGAATCCATTGCTATATGCATTCCATATACAGACCAATGAATGCCATTTTTCCCAAATAATGGATATGGGGTAGTTGCTTTTAAAGCATTAAAATGGGCTAGGAAATCTATATAGTTAATTTTATTCTCTTCAAATGATTTTGTGTAGGCTTCATAATTATTTATCCCCACCTTTTTTTTGTATTGATATGGGATATACTCACTATAATAACTTGCCTTACCAGGGGCAAAAACTATGATTAATTTTTTTCCTCTTTTTTCTAACTCTGTTTGAATAAACTTAAATCTTTTCGTTCTTTCTCGAATCAATTTATCCCCAATATATTCCTTTCCATTCAATTCATTCATATATAATTCTTGAAACAGATAGTCTTCCTTTCCCACCTTGGCTTCATCTAAATACACTTCTCGAAACAAGGTGAACTGCAGTTGATTATGACTTTTCAAAAAATAAGACCTAAATGGTATTGCGTCATTAAAGTATAATGCATATTTTTCTTGAAATTCCCCATTCGTATAGCTCGTTTTTGAAAAAACAGGCTTTTCATTGGCGACAAATGATCCGTAAATTGGAAGCTCCTTTCTCTTTATACTTTTCGAAACCACAATTGGTATTAATATAATTCCAAGAAGTATAATAAAAATTGCATTTTTTAAATAATTACTTGCCTCTTTCATCTTTTAAAATCTAAAATATATAAACGGATTAAAATCAGAACTCAAAACAAAACTCAATGAAATTAGTAGCAATGAAATAATGAGTAATGAAACCCAAAAAAATGTACTTCTAGAATAATTTCCTTCGTAAAATATTAGTTGTGCTTTTTCAATATTTTTACTAACTGCAGCAAATGCGAAAACAAATGCGATAGTCAGCATAAAGTAAAAGTAATTGCTATGGTATTCTTCAGTATTTCTATTTTCTAAGCTGAACATGCTTTTAATATAATCAATGGCATCAGTTAATGAATTTGCTCTAAATAAAACCCAACCCAGTAAAGTAATTATATAAGTAATTAAAATACTTGGAAATTTTCCTATACGTTCATAGATCTTTAATAAAAATATCCTGTCTGCGATTAAAAATAACCCATGAAAAGCTCCCCAAATAATAAAATTCCAGGCAGCACCATGCCATAAACCAGAAACAACAAAAACAATCCATAAATTCAAATACATTCTACTTTTAGAAAACTGATTGCCCCCTAATGGAAAATATAAATAGTCGCGCATCCACCTACCCAAACTCATATGCCAACGTCGCCAAAATTCGGTAATGCTTGTGGAAGTATATGGATTGTTAAAATTCTCGATGAATCGAAAACCCATCATTCGACCTAGTCCAATTGCCATATCTGAATAGCCTGAAAAATCGAAATATATTTGAAAGGAATAGGCAACAATTCCAACCCAAGCATTAAAAGCACTCAAAGTTCCGTCATTTATGGCAAAACTTTCATCTGCAACTTTCGCCATCACATTTGCAATTAACACCTTTTTTGACAGTCCAATAACGAATCTGAAAAAACCTAATAACTTATTGTCAATAGTGTCTTCTTTACTTCTATCATTAATTTGATCTGCAATTTCGTGAAAGCGAACAATTGGTCCCGCAATTAATTTAGGGAACAATAATATGTAGGTATAATAATCTAATACACTTTTTAATGGCTTATGCACCCTACGATATACATCTATAGCGTAGGTAAGGGTTTCGAATGCAAAAAAGGAAATACCAATTGGTAAAACAACATGGGTCCAAGCAATATTTTTAACCCCAGCTGCAGTTAAAATGGCATTGGTGTTTTCAATAAAAAAATTAGCGTATTTAAAATAAGAAAGCAATCCAATGTTAAGTAAAAGAGAAATAACCAGAAATAGTTTTCGTCTGCGGCCTACTGAACTGTGAATTTGATTTACAATATAAAAATCAACAAATGTTACAATTAATACTGTATAAACAAAAGTTGGGGCGCCCCATTGATAAAACAAAAAACTAAAAACTAAAATACAATAGTTTTTATACTTTTTGTTTATTAAGAAATAAACTGTAAAAAATATTGGTAGAAATCCGAATAAAAAAAGTGCGCTACTAAAAACCATTATAATATATTAAATTTGACTACTAAGAAATTTGTTCCCAATTAATTTGATTTGCTTTTTGTAAAGAAAGATAAGCTCTTAGTCTGCTATTGTCGGCACTTGTTAAGTTTACATCTGTTGCTAAAATTTCTTGCGCGGCTACCCTGGCCTCTTGTAAAATTCTTTGGTCCTTTGCAAGATCGGCAATGTGTAAGTCTAAGACCCC
>CANETM010000190.1 GCA_947441205.1 Bacteroidota bacterium
AACCAATGAACTAGCTAGAACCAATTTTATGATTGTTTTAGGGCTAGCTTCCGTTATTGGGCATATTTTCCCCATTTGGGCAGGATTTAGAGGAGGGAAAGGTGTTGCTACTATATTAGGTATGGCATTGGCCATACAGCCCATTGTTGCTTTAATTTGCCTACTTGTTTTTCTGTTTACATTACTTACAACCCGATTTGTTTCATTAAGCTCGTTAATAGCAGGGGTTGCTTTTATGGTTTTAATTCTATTCATATTTAATGAAAAAGAAACCATGTACCGTTTATTTGCCATAATTGTGGCACTTATGGTGATTATTACACACCAAAAGAACATTTCAAGACTTCTAAATGGTACTGAGAACAAAGTCCCGTCTTTCAAAAATAGAAATAAAACTAAGTAGATATAAATCATTGATTTTCAATATTTTATATCTTTTTATTGAATAACTATTTATTCTACCTTAGAATTTAGTAACTTTATCCTCCCGTAAATAATTTACTCATGACAGGTCCTCAGCATATTTTAGAGAAGTTGCAGTTGAAAGAAGAGAAAAATTTACTTATTCAAGGGTTACCTTCTTCAGTTGAGAAGCAATTCGCAAAATTAAATTATAACAAGAATATTACGCCTTTATTGAAAACAAGGAAAATAGATTTTGCTCTAATTTTTGCAATCAACCAATTGCAGCTTAATAATATTTTAAAAGAAGTTTTTTCAGCATTACATGTTGAAAGCAAACTTTGGATTGCATATCCAAAAACATCCTCAAAAATTGTTTCTGATTTAAATAGAGATGCAAGTTGGGAAATTCTTTCAAAAAACGAATATGAAGCTATTCGCCAAGTAACCTTGGATCACGTTTGGACGGCTATGCGTTTTAAGAAAGTTGATCAATTGCCAAATAAGAACAGAACTTTTGTTGAATTCAAAGCGGCAGATATCAAAGTGGATGATTTTGAAAAAAGAATTATTGCGCTTCCTATTGAAATGGATAAAATTTTAGCAGCTCATGACGAGGCAAGAGATTTTTTCATTTCTCTTTCTATCATCAATCAAAAGGAGTATTTAAGTTGGATTCAAGGTGCTAAAAAAGAAGAAACAAAACAAAAACGTTTAGAAGCTACTTTAGAAAAATTATTAGCAGGAAAGAATAATCCTTCTGAGAAATAATTGGTTATAGATGGGTTAGTTAGTATTAAATCCCTTAATTAATTTTAGGGGATTTTTTTATTTGTATATCACCGTTCCGAATGTTGAAGTGAGTTCCTTCTCAATATCTTTTAAGTGCTTATGTATTTGTAATAGCTGTATTTGTTCATTTTCAGGAGCCAATTCGAGATCTGATTGATTTTGAATAATCATTTTTTTGATTTTTCGAAGCTTGAAGTATGTCAATATAATATTGACTTCAATCATGATGTCTTTTTTTACTTCCTTCTTTTTAATACCCAACTTTTCATTCCACCTAAGACTTAGTTCTAGTTCAGGTTCAATGATGTTTACAGCCCATTTTTGAATACGCTCATCCTCGTGATATTGAAGTGTTTTACCATCAGGTAACTTGCCTTCATAAAATAATTTTTTATAGGCATCTAATAAATAAATCATTTCGGAATTTTCCAAAGGGAAACCTTCTATTTCATCAAATACATATTGTGCGATAAACTTATTTTCACTATTTTTTTCAATGCCATGTTCAATGACTAGGCGGACCAAGCTTTTTTCATGTGATAAGTCATGGTCAGTAAATAAATCAAAATTAGGATCAGTAGGCTCAGCATTAGGAATGGCTGGCATTAAAATGGCTGCTTCATCAAAGGACATTTTTTTCTCCTCTTTCACTATTTTATCACGCTTAAACTTATTCACTAATTGCGTAAGTCCAGTTTCATCAATGCGTAATAAGGAGCTACATTTTCTTACATATTCCTGTAGCTTAGTGAAATCCTCGGCTTTATTAATTTTACTTAATGTTTCAGCGATTTGATTAACTAAAATATTTTTTTTGTTTAAATCAGTGCCTACATCTTTTAATTGTACTTCTAATTGAAATAGTACAAAGTCCTTTTTATTCGCTTTAACAAATTCCCTGAAGGCTTCGGGTCCCACTTTGTTGACATAACTATCTGGATCCTCCTTGTCGGGTATCAATACTAATTGCACATTCAATCCCTCTTCTAAAGCCATATCCAATCCCCTCAAGGCCGCTTTAATACCGGCACTGTCACCATCATAAATAATGGTTAAGTTTTGAGTATACTTTTTAATTAAACGTAACTGATCAATGGTTAAGGAAGTTCCTCCACTAGCCACCACATTTTCAATACCTGCTTGGTGTAAACTTACTACGTCAGTGTAGCCCTCTACCAATAAACATTCATCATTACTATTAATGGAATTACGCGCAAAGTAGGAGCCGTATAATATTTTACTTTTTACATAAATTTCATTTTCAGGGGTATTTATATATTTAGGGGACTTGTCATTTTTTGCAATTTGACGCGCACCAAATCCTATAATTTTCCCCGAGGTATTATGTATTGGGAATATGATTCTATCTCTATAATTGTCCTGCCATTCACCGTTTCGCTCCACCACTAATCCTGTTCGGGCAAACAATTCAGGATTGAACTGATTTTGAACCAAGGCCTTTGCTAATCCGTCTCTATTTGAAGGGTTGTATCCAATTTTGAATTTATCAATGATAGGTTTTAAAAACCCTCTATGTTGTAAATAAGTTTGTGCAATGGCTTGTCCATCCTCGGTTTCCCAATATTGTTTGGTAAACCATTCCATGGCGAAATGGTTGATGGCATATAAACTGTCCGCCACCTGCTGAGCCATTTTTTGGGCTGGGCTAGTCTCTGTTTCTTCAATTTCAATATTATATCTTGCCGCTAACCATCTTAAAGTTTCAACATAACTAAACTTTTCATGCTCCATTAAAAAAGTAATGGTATTGCCACTTTTTCCGCACCCAAAACATTTATAAATTTCCTTGGCAGGGGAAACCGTAAAGGAGGGCGATTTTTCATTATGGAAAGGGCAGTTGCCTAAATAGTTGGTTCCACGCTTCTTCAATTTTACAAATTCGCCTACGACATCGATAATATCAATGCGGCTGGTAATTTGTTGAATGGTTTGCGAGGTAATCATGGATGCGAAAATAACTAATATTGAGGGCTATTCCTCATTCTGAATTGTGAATTCCATGTCGTCACTATCTAAAAGATCGCGCTCAATTTCCTCCATTTGAACAATATCCCAGGCCTCGGATTCAGTGGGTGTCATATTGAGCAATTCGGCATAGTCAGTTTTGTCTAAAATGTCTAAAAGCTTGTCCGATAATGCACAAATGACAAAGGATATGTTTTTTTCATAAAACTGACCTTGGGATGAGCTAATTTGTTCAATCACTGCTTCGTCCCAATTTTCAAGGTTTTGTAGGTTTAAAACCAGGTTTTTTTGAGGTGTATTTCCCCATTTCGATGTCAAATCGGCCAATTCTGGCACGAGATTTGAACTAAACTGGGTATTCAGGATGGTAATAACGTTGAATTTTTCCTTGGTGTCGATTTGGTATTGAATTAGACTCATAAAAAAAGGTTAATAACAAGTGATACTATAACATACTTTAGGTCAAAAATATTCGTTATTCTTGTAACAGCCCTAAATAAATATATGGATAATAATTTTTCAACACAAGTTAAGGAAATCATCTCTTATAGCCGTGAAGAGGCTTTGAGATTAGGTAATGAC
>CANETM010000191.1 GCA_947441205.1 Bacteroidota bacterium
ATTAGGGATTTATATTTTGGTTTCTATCTTCACAGGATTAAGAACTGGCGACATTCAAAAATTAACCTACGAACAATTTAATTCTGATAGTTTAACGATTCAAGAGGAAAAAACAGGAAAAACAAGAACAATTAAAATCAATGAGACATTGAAGAAAGTTTTCCAAAAACATCGCGGAAATGGTCTAATATTTATGAGTCAAAAGAATTCTGTATTCACAACTCAGTCCCTTAACCGAATACTTAAAAAGATATTTAAGCAATTGTCTAAAAAAGAACAAATATCCACACATTCGTTAAGGAAAGGATTTGGAAGGCGAGTTTACGATATGAATGGGCAAAGTGAACACGCCTTGATTAAACTCTCTGAGGTATTTGGACACAGTTCCATTCAATTGACTCGGATATATTTGGGGCTAAAACAAGAAGAGTTGAATGAGGTATATATGAATCTATAATGTTTTGGAAAAAGGAATCTAAAAATATAAAATTAGTTTTTTAGTCAGTTATAACAAATTTGTTTTCAGACACAATTATGTTATTTTCTTTCAATTGATAAAAATAGATTCCTTGCTCTAAATTTTCACGATAAAATGTGAATGTTTGCCCCGAGATATTGTCAATTTTCCTTACTTGTTCTCCCAATGTGTTGAAAACTATAAATGTTGCATTTTCAAAAATATTGTTTGTTTTTAAAGTTGTTGAGTTAGAAAAAGGATTAGGATAAATTGAAATTTGAGATGATATATTTGAGTTTTCAGAAATGTCTCCTGTTAAACTATTATTATACCTCACAACTTTAATTGGTTTGTCCATAACTCCATTTCCCAGTTCGTCTCCATAGCTAATGTAATCTCCTACTGCTACAATTTTCCCATCAGCTTGTATGGCAATAGCTCGAGCAAAGTCATAAGCTGCCTGTTCAGATGTATGAGGATTGGTATAATTGTCATCTACATCAGGTGTAGCTACAATACCAGCTGTACCGAAGGTATTATCGATATTACCATTAGTTTTGTAACGAGCTAAGGTAAAACCGTAATTACTATACCCCGCTGCTACAATTTTCCCATCAGCTTGTATGGAAATAGCATTAGGGCATTCAAAGTTGTCATTCCATACAGGATAAATATTTGTGGTAACAATACCAGCCGTACCGAAAGTAATATCTAAACTACCGTTAGTGTTGTAACGCGTTAAAGCAAAGTCTCCATTAGCATCTCCCGCCACCACAATTTTCCCGTCACCTTGTATGGCAAGATCCTTAGCATGAGCAGAAGAAAGCCCAATGGCTGTGGTTACAACTCCATCTCCACTGAAAGTAAGGTCTAAACTTCCATTGGTATTGTGACGCGTTAAAGCAAAAACATATTGAGAGCTGATGTACTGTTCTACCAAAACCACAATTTTCCCGTCAGATTGTATTTTTACTGCCTTACCCCCAGAAATATTATTATTAAAGGTTACAATACCAGCAGTACCGAAAGTATTATCTAAACTACCATTAGTATTGTAACGTGCTAAAGCAAACATATAGTTATTACCTTCTCCCGCCACCACAATTTTCCCGTCAGCTTGTATGGCAAGACCAAAAATTCTACTGTTTGAACCACCACCAGAGCCATTTCCAATAGAAGTTAAAACAATACCAGCTGTACCGAAAGTATTATCTAAACTACCATCAGTATTGCGACGTGTTATACCAAATCTCCAACCACCCCAATTATAACAATTTAAGCATGTACCCGCAGATAAAATTTTACCATCAGCTTGTATGGCAATAGAATTAGCCGTCATTGATTGTCCACTTCCTGGGTCTTCAAATTCGGACATTACTATACCAGCTGTACCGAAAGTATTATCTAAATTACCATTGGTATTGTAACGAGCTAAAGCATAAATACCACCCGCAGTCACAATTTTCCCGTCAGCTTGTATGGTAACAGCAAATGTAGAGCCATCACATATGTATTGCGGAGTGTAAAATCCAATCAAAGAAGTATTAACAATGCCATCATTATCAAAAGTGAGGTCTAATGATCCATCTTGAGAAAATGTAACAAAGGGAAGAGCAAAATATAAAATAATGCTTACTGATATTGTACTGAGTGTATATTTTTTCATTTTTTTAGTAATATCCAATTATGAAAACCTGTGGACTAACTCCCCAAACGTTGTTAGAAAAAGTTATAATTCCATCTTGACCAATAGGTAACATTATTTGACCTGAACCATCAACTACGGCTCCACTATTACTGCCATTTACGTCATGCCGATGATCACATACTTCATAATTAAAACCATTAGTTAAGGCATTGATGTTACAATGTATAGGATCATCAGTCGGAGCATTTACGTAAGTATATTTGTAGTATAGAATAACCGAATTTACTTGAAGCCCTAAAGTTGTAAAAATATTGGATGCTATTGTAAAGTTTTGAATATTTGTGAACTGAAAATTGTACAATTCAATCGGGGAAATAAATGTAGGTCCTCCTGATACTGAAGTGCCTTGTGGACCTTGAGGACCTGTTGCACCATCATTTCCGTTGGTGCCTGCTATTCCTTGTGGACCTTGAATTCCTTGTGGACCTTGAATTCCTTGTGGTCCTGGCGTACCATTGGCACTAAACAAAGCATAAGGAACACTCAATAGTTGGCTGCTTCCAACAATTGTATAATTTGTTCCACCTGTTGGGTCTGTTTGTGTTTTTATAAAATATGGTCCATTTGCCCAATTGATTCCAGCAAAGGTTCCTGAAATAACAGTTCCTCCACCAATTTCTAAACTCACCAATCCATTTGCATTGGTACTTGCTGTTTGAGTCTCGCTGTATGCTACTGTCCCTGTTGAACCTTGTAATATACTAATTTTCATTCCTACTGATGAAGAAGTAACAAGAGTTCCACTTGTATTTCTAATTACAGCTTGGTAACTCATTTTTTGAGGAGCTTGGGCAAAAATTGAGGTGCCTATTAAAAGATATACTAATGTTATAATTAGTAGATGAGCTGATTTGTTAATGATTTTTATCATGATTTTAATTTTTAGTTTTTGATGATTTTAAAAGTTTGGATTTTTTTGTTTGCTTGTACTATATTGATAAAATAAGAGCCACGAGCTAAAGTACTCATTGCTACTTGGGTTTCCTGATTTGTTATTTGTGCACTAAGTATTAATTTTCCTTGTTCATCTATGAGGTTATAACTTAAAGCTTCGTTGTTGTAATCCTCTACTTTAAGGGTTAAAAAATCACTTGTAGGATTTGGGAAAACACTCAATGAAATGTTTAATGTTGTTTCTTTGATTCCAACAGAATAGATTTCATATGCTTGCTCCACTCCTTGTGCTACAGAACCTGTTGTGCCTGTGCTTGTAGTATAAACTATTTGCCCTACACTGTAAGCAACGGATCCTCCACTTCCTGTGGCATCACCGCCAGAAGCAGAAAGTACTTGGTGACTTGTTTGTGCTTTCAATGAAAAAGAAAACAAAAAAGAAAGGAAGAAAAGTATAGTGTTTTTCAAAGGTTTAGAAATTAGTTGTGGTAAATTTAATAAAATAAAATCTACATATACATTAATATTGAATAAAGTAAATTTATTTACCCTTTAAATCAATCGGGTAAAAAATCCCCATTCGACATTGAATAAGTTTTTAATATCTTTTGATAGGCATTCTCTCCATTCACTGATGACAATAACTTGAAATCAATGTAATTGATTGTATTTATTCCCCCAACATTTACTTTTGTTG
>CANETM010000192.1 GCA_947441205.1 Bacteroidota bacterium
AAAATTAGACGATTTAAGTTCTGGGTTTTTGTATGCAGTAAGTTCATCCGCAACAACTGGAAAGGATAAAGACTTTTCAAAAGTGGCCTTGTATCTGCAAAAATTACAAGCGCTTAAATTAAAAAATCCAGTACTGGTAGGATTTGGCATTAAAGACAAGGAAACCTTTGATGCTGTTGCTGCCTATTCAAATGGAGCAATTATAGGTTCAGCATATATTCAAGCGTTATCAAAGGGTAAGGATATAGACTCAACAACAGCTGAATTTTTAAAATCGGTTTTAAATTAGTATGAAATTAGTAATTATACAATACAATGCAGGGAATATTCAGTCGGTGCTTTATGCACTAGAGCGATTAGATGTGCAGGCAAGGGTGACTGATAATGTGGAGCTGATTCAATCAGCAGATAAAGTTATATTTCCGGGTGTGGGGGAAGCAAGTACGGCTATGCATTACTTAAAGGAAAGAGGTTTAGATAATGTGATTGTAAATTTAAAACAGCCTGTGTTTGGTATTTGTTTAGGGATGCAATTAATGTGTGCTTATTCAGAAGAAAATAACACGTCTTGTTTAGGCATTTTTGAAGAACAAGTGAAATTATTTAAGCCAACAGATGCTACCATAAAAGTGCCTCAAATTGGTTGGAATACAATTTCCAATTTAAAAACTGATTTATTCAAAGGGGTGACCGAAGAAAGCTATGCCTATTTTGTTCATGGCTATTATGCAGCAATAGGTAATCGCACCATTGGCACCACTAATTATGTTCAGCCTTATAGTTGTGCTTTGCATAAGGACAATTTTTATGGAGTACAGTTTCACCCTGAAAAGTCGGCAAAAGTAGGTGAGCAAATTATTCAAAACTTTTTAAGCTTATAAATAATGCAAATTATTCCAGCCATTGATTTAATAGAGGGCAAATGTGTTCGTTTGACCGAAGGGGACTATGCACAAAAAAAAATATATAATGAGGATCCTTTGGAAGTGGCTAAAGCTTTTGAGGGCATTGGTTTAATGCGCTTACATTTAGTTGATTTAGATGGTGCGAAATTAGGTGAAGTAGTAAATTGGAAGGTATTGGAAAAAATTGCCAATCAAACAAGCTTGAAAATAGATTTTGGTGGTGGGATAAAAAAGGAAAGCACTTTAAAAACAGTGTTGAATACAGGTGCAACATATGCCACCATTGGAAGTCTAGCGGTAAAAAGCAGAAATGTATTTGAAGAGTGGATTGAGCGTTTTGGAGCAAAAGTTTTCATGCTTGGAGCGGATGTTTTTAAAGAAAAAATTGCAATTGGAGGTTGGCTGGAAAAAACAGATATAGATGTTTACGGTTTTATGCAGTCATACATGAAAAAAGGGGTGACTCAAATGTTTTGTACCGATATTCAGAAAGACGGAAAATTGGAAGGCCCTTCAATTGATTTGTATAAAAAAATTATCTCAAAATTTCCAACACTTCAATTAATTGCGAGTGGTGGTGTAAGTAATTTGGAAGATTTAAAGGAGTTGCGATTAATTGGGTGTTCGGCAGCAATTGTAGGTAAGGCTATTTATGAAAATAGAATTACGTTGGAGGATCTTTCGAAATTTAATGAAAAATAAATATGTTAACTAAAAGAATCATTCCTTGTTTAGATATTAAAGATGGACGCACTGTAAAAGGCATCAACTTTGAGCAAATTCGTGATGCGGGTGATCCTATTGAACTGGGTGCATTTTACGCAGAACAAGGAGCAGATGAATTAGTTTTTTTAGACATCACTGCTACTATTGAAAAAAGGAAAACTTTAAGCGAATTGGTTAATAAAATTGCTCATCGTATAAATATTCCTTTCACGGTAGGAGGAGGTATTAAAACCGAGGATGATGTAAGTGCTTTATTACAAAATGGCGCTGATAAAATTTCAGTTAATACAGCAGCTTTTTTAGACCCAACCATTATTAATAGGTTCGCTAAAAATTTTGGTAGTCAATGTGTAGTATTGGCAATTGATGCAAAATGTGAGACTGACAATAATTGGTATGTGTATTTAAATGGGGGTAGAACAAAAACTGAAAAACTAGTTACCGAATGGGCAAAAGAGGCGGTTGATTTGGGTGTTGGTGAAATATTATTGACTTCTATGAATCATGACGGCACTAAACAAGGCTTTGCTTTAGATATAACAGCACAATTAGCGGAGACATTGCCAGTGCCTATCATCGCTTCAGGAGGAGGAGGAAATGAACAACATTTTTATGATGTTTTTACTAAGGGTAAAGCCGATGCAGCTTTGGCTGCAAGTATTTTTCATTATAAGGAGGTTGCCATTCCCGATCTCAAGCAATATTTACATCAAAAAGGATTGGCTATTCGTTTATAAAACGAATTATTTAAAATTTATAGTAAAATACGAACATAGATAAGTTTATATAAACAAGTTAATTTCAAATTAAATATTAATTTCAATAATGAATATCAATTTTTCAAAATACGCTGATGGCTTGATTCCTGCCATTGTTCAGGATGCTAACACAAAATTAGTTTTGATGATGGGTTTTATGAATCAAGAAGCTATCGATTCAACTTTGACTCAGCAAAAAGTAACCTTTTTTAGCAGATCAAAAAACAGATTATGGACAAAAGGAGAAGAGAGTGGAAATTTCTTAAATTTTGTAAGTATGTCAGTTGACTGTGATCAAGATACTTTATTGATACAAGCCAATCCTGTTGGCCCAGTTTGTCATAATGGGACAGATACTTGTTGGGGTGAAAATAATGTTTCTTCTAATTCTGAATTTCTTAATTCATTAGAGTCGATAATTGCTCAAAGAAAAAGTGCATCTACCGATAGTTCCTATGTGGCGAGTTTGTTTGCAAAAGGAATTAATAAAATTGCACAAAAGGTTGGGGAGGAAGCAGTTGAAGTAGTTATTGAAGCAAAGGATAATAATGGTAAGTTATTCTTAGATGAATCTGCAGACCTGCTATTTCACTATTTGATCCTTTTACAAGCTAAGGGCTATACTTTACAAGATGTTGTTAAAGTTTTGTCTGCTAGACATTCCGCAAAGGATAACGCTTAACACTGAATATTTAATAAGTGTAATGTGTAATTGGGCTATTGCATTTTAGTTCTTATATTTGGTCTATAAAATCACTAATTTTTGGTTAGTGATATAAAACAAAACAAAATGAAAAAAGTTATTATTGGAATTTTAGCATTCCTTTCTTTCTCTCAAATACAAGCACAAAAGCTTCAAATTAATGGCGATATCAAAAATTTGCCTGATGGCACTACTGTATCATTAATTGATGGTATGGCAAATAAAGTAGTTGATTCTGCAAAAATGGTTGATGGTAAGTTTAAATTGAGTAATCAAGTAAATGAACCAGGTATATATGTATTAAGTTTTTCAGCATTACAAGCAAAAATTCCAGTTTTTGTTGACAATGATCAATTGACAATAACAGGTGACATTAAACAGCCAACTACACTTGAGTATAAAGGTTCTCCTTCTCAGGATTTGTATATGGTATACATGAAAGCCTTGACTCCAAAAATTGAAAGTTTATATGGTACAAAGGCATTACAAGGAAATGCTGCAAGTAATATAAAAGACTCTTTGTCAAAACAAGTACAAGTAAAGGAGGCAGATTTAACAGCTGCTGTTACTAATTTATTGAAAGCAAATAATAATTCGCCTGTATCTACTTTATTTTTAATACAAACTACCAATTTCGTTCCTTATATA
>CANETM010000193.1 GCA_947441205.1 Bacteroidota bacterium
CAAAACGATATTCTGATTCAGCAAATAAAAGTTTATCCCCTCTAAATCGACCTAGCACATAACCTCTTCCAAAATTATTATAAGTATCATTAGCTGTACTTGGTAAATCTAAATAGGGCGGCCTACCTTTTAAGGTGATTTGATTGTAAGTCCAAAATGCTAAAATGTTTTTACTTTCCTTAGGAAAAGGAACATATTTCCTGTAGTCAATAATAACGGATTGCCAGTTTTGATCACTCCCCAAAAATTTAACATTGTTACGATAAGTTATATTTAAGTAACTACTATTGGCAACAGGATTGACATTACTTACCCTTGTATCATATAATAAGTTTAATAAAAAGCCTGTTGAGTTTGCATTGTTAGTAATCCCATATTGATAAAAACCATTGATTGGCTTTTGTACAGTAGTCGTATCCGATATTCTCCAGTGGTAGTCAATGTTTAGACCAGGACCAAAAAATAAATTGGGTCCAATTTTTTTTAAAATAGATTGATACAATTTAATATATGCATAGTCCAGTTGATCAAATAAATTCAAACTACTATTACTTCCTAAGCCAAAATCCTTTTGAGGAAATTTTAAGAAAGACCAATTGCTGTTAATATTATATTGTCCATTTTTTGACCAAATATTAGTAACCAATTGCGAAACAACTTGTTTGTTTTGCGTATATTTTAATTCAGCAAAAATGGTTGAATAATTATTTTGAATTCCTTCATTTTTTGCAAAAATATAGCTTGATTTTACAGCTGCAGCCATGCCTGTTGCTAAACTATATTCAACAGTAGGAATTAAAGTCAAATGAGGTTTGTATTCGGATTCGTTTTGCCCTCTTACTTTATTAACTTTAAAAACACGATAAATGCCATCAATAATATCTACCATCGAGTCGTTTCCGGGCTGTTTGTAAAATGCTAAAGTAAAAATATTTTTGGCGTGATTTTTCTTTGTTAAGTAAGTTGTATCCTGCGCACTTGAATCCAAAAATGACAATCCAAAGAAAAATATAATTAGGAGGAATCGAAAAATTTGCATGAACCTGTTTTAAATACTAAATGATTTTGCAAAGTTAATCAAACTTATTGGATAACATTAGACATATGATATATGTTTGTATTGTAAAAAAGTGGAACTTTGAAACAATGAATAGAACAGCACAAATTAATAAACTTAAGGATTCCGAAATTTGGGACATAGTTATTATTGGAGGCGGTGCTACAGGTGCTGGAGCAGCATTGGACGCAGCAAGCAGGGGTTACAAAACTTTACTAATTGAACAATATGATTTTACAAAAGGCACTTCGAGCAAATCCACAAAATTAGTGCATGGTGGTGTTAGGTATTTGCAACAAGGAAATATTAAATTAGTTTTTGAAGCATTAAGAGAAAGAGGAAGATTGTTAAAAAATGCGCCACATTTAACATCAACACAAGCTTTCATTGTTCCAGTGTATAGTTTATGGGATAAAATTTTTTATGGCGTTGGGCTTAAAGTATATGATGTATTGGCAGGTAGCTTATCCTTAGGAAAAACAAAATTGCTTACTACAAAACAAACCATTCAACAATTACCTTCCATCAACCCCAATAAATTATACGGTGGTATATTATATTATGATGGCCAATTTGATGACAGTAATTTATGTATTGAAATATTAGGTACTGCCCAAAAAAAGGGTGCTACCATTATTAATTATTGCAAGGCTATTGGCTTTATAAAAGACAAGGAAAAAATTGCAGGCGTTGAAGTAATCGACACATACACCCAACATATTTATAAGGTAAACGCAAAAGCAGTTATCAATGCAACTGGAGCATTCACGAACGAGGTGGTTGAAATGGATGATCAAAATCAACAGGATTTTGTCACGCCATCACAAGGCATTCATTTTGTAATTAATAAAAATTTGTTTGAGGGCTCGGCTGCCATGATGATCCCAAAAACCGATGATGGTCGTGTATTATTTGCAGTTCCATGGTATGGCAAAGTAATTGTGGGTACCACCGATACCCCCATTGAAAAAAGTAATATTGAGCCAAAAGCACTTGAAGAAGAAATTAAATTTTTACTTGAACATATTAATAGATATGGTACACATAAAATAACCAGAGCAGATGTTAACACCATATTTGTTGGCTTAAGACCATTAATTAGTACAAAAAATAAAGGCAATACTTCGGGTGTTTCTAGGGAGCATGCTTTGCATATATCCTTGTCAGGTTTGGTAAGCATCATTGGTGGCAAATGGACAACCTATCGAAAAATGGCCATTCAGGCAATTGACAATGCTGCTTTTGTAGGAAAACTACCAAAAAAGAATTGTGTTACCGCCAACTTGCCCATTGATTTATCTGTTGAAAAACAAAACGCAATCAATGAAATCATTGAAACGAATCCCGAATATGAAAATAAAATTCATGCCGATTATAATTATCAATTAGCTGAAATTGTTTATGCTATTCGTCATCAAATGGCAACCAATGTGGAGGACATTTTATCAAGGAGAATTCGTCTTTTATATTTAGACGCTCGTTTAGCTATGCAGGTGGCGCCCATGGTAGCATCAGTAATGTCTAAAGAATTAAATCAACAACCGGATTGGATTAAACAACAAGTGGCTGATTTTAATGCACTTGCTTCAAAATATATTTTAGACTAAAAATCATTACTGAATTTAAATCCTAAAGTATTGTTAACGCTTAAACTTCATTAAATTTGGACTGTCAAATTGGGATTATAAATCTATTTTTAACTATCATATGAAAAAAGCGATAAAATTTACGGCAGTTTACTTCTTGCTAATAGGCTTGATAACAAGCTGCGCAAAAATGGATTTATCAGCTATTGAAAAAATTAATGCAAGCCTTTCGGACCCATTTGCTTCAACAAAAGCGGCTTTTGGTTCAAATATCGACTTTTCTAATTTAAGCAACTATGCCAATCAAAGTAAACCGGCATATATTACTAATGACAACTCAGGCACCGACACCATAAAGAATGATAAAGCAACATTAGGTCGAATTTTATTTTATGATAAAAACTTAAGTACCAATAATAAAATATCCTGCGCTAGTTGTCACAAACAAGCATTTGCATTTAGCGATACTGCATTAGTGAGTAATGGTGTTGATGGTGGATTAACATTTAGACATTCTATGCGTTTAGTAAATGCGAGATTTTCAAATGAATTAAAGTTTTTTTGGAATGAACGTGCTGCTAGTTTAGAAATTCAAACCACTATGCCTATTGAAGATCACGCTGAATTAGGATTTAGTGGCGTAAATGGTAGGGGTAATTTAGATTCTTTATTTAAAAAATTATCACAATTAGGCTATTATAAAGAAGCGTTTAAAGCTGTTTATGGTGACACCATTATTAATCAGGCAAGAGTGCAACAATCACTTGCTCAATTTATAAGAAGTATACAATCATTTGATACCAAATTTGATGCAGGAAGAGCGTTGGTTGGTAATAACAATAATCAATTCCCTAATTTTACGCCAACTGAAAATGCAGGCAAGGCACTTTTCATAGCACCTCCTGTTTTTGATGGTGTAGGTAATAGAATATCAGGTGGTGCGGGTTGTAATGGTTGTCATAGAGCACCAGAATTTGACATTGACCCTAATAGTAGGAATAATGGAATTGTAGGAATTATTAATGGATTTGGAATAGAGACAAATAATACCAAGTCGCCTTCCCTTAGGGATCTTGTTAAAGCTGACGGCACGCTTA
>CANETM010000194.1 GCA_947441205.1 Bacteroidota bacterium
AATACAACAAATGCAAACTTGGGAGTTAGCTCCATTTGAATTTCATGATAAAATGTTATTAAAGTCTGGCTACGCAGCATTAGGTGTTCGTGCAGTACCGCATGCAGTAGCTAGATATGGTGCTTACTTAGCCAAGAATGTAGTTTTAATGCCTAGTTATGTAAATATTGGTGCTTATGTTGGAGAAGGCACAATGGTAGACACTTGGGCTACGGTGGGCAGTTGTGCACAAATTGGAAAGAATGTACACTTAAGCGGTGGTGTTGGAATTGGTGGTGTGTTAGAACCATTACAAGCAAGCCCCGTAATTGTAGAGGATGGTTGTTTTATTGGAAGCAGATGTATTGTTGTAGAAGGTGTGCATTTAGAAAAAGAAGTGGTATTAGGTGCGAATGTTGTTTTAACCAAAAGCACTAAAATAATTGACGTGAGCGGCGATACGCCTATTGAATATAAGGGACGTGTACCAGCTAGAAGTGTTGTCATTCCTGGTTCTTACAATAAAAAATTCCCTGCAGGTGATTATCAAGTAAGTTGTGCTTTAATCATAGGTCAACGCAAACCTAGCACTGATTTAAAGACAAGTTTAAATGACGCTTTGAGAGATTTTAACGTAGCAGTATAGAACATAAAAAAATATATAATCAAGGTTTTTTAATTGCAGTTTTAGGAACCATTTTGTTTTCTACAAAAGCAATATGGATAAAACTTTGTTTCAGAGAAAGTGCTATTGACGCCACTACCTTATTAATGTTGAGGATGTTAATAGCATTTCCTTTTTATCTAATTGCTCTTTGGTTGAGTAATCCTCCAAAAGTTTCCATCTCTAAAAATCAATATTTATGGGCCATTGCAATGGGATTACTTGGCTATTATGCAAGTAGTTTGTTTGATTTTGTGGGCTTACAATATATATCAGCAGGCATTGAAAGAATCATCTTATTTATCTATCCCACTTTGGCGGTGATCATCAATCGAATCATTTATAAAGTCAAAATTTCTCGCATACAGTTTATTGCAATAGGTGTCACCTATTTAGGAATTGGAGTTGCTTATTGGGGCGAATTTCAGCAAATGCCAGAGACCCAAAATTTTGTGTATGGATCCTTAATGGTGCTAATGTGTGGCATTACCTATGCGTTCTATTTGGTTGGAACAGGAAAACTAGTCCCAGTTATGGGTGCAAGTAGATATACTAGTGTGGCAATGTTAGCTGCAAGTTTTGGAATTTTTGTTCATTATTTAGTAAATGCTGCTTACCAACAAACTTCCTTAATTCCTGAACTTCCTATTCCTATTCTGGGATTCATTGTTGCCTTAGGCTTAATTGCTACCGTTATACCTTCCTTTTTACTTAATTGGGGTATGAAACAAGTTGGTAGCAATAATTTAGCCATCATTACAAGTATTGGACCAGTAGCCACCCTTTTTCAAACCAACCTCATTTTGGGTGAACCCTTCACTTGGTATCAGTTCATTGGAACTGCCTTGGTCATTATTGGGGTACTGCTTATAAAAAATTGGGGGTGACCAAGACGAATCTCAATCACCCCCTATTATCCTTGCCCCAAAGGATAATTTCTTTATATAATATATTTCACTAATGTAATTTCTTGTGAATTCTTTATAAAATCAAATTTGTAATTAATTTTAGCAAATTTTCTAAATTACATAAGGAAAGGAGTGAAAAATTAAATTATCATTCAAAATATTAATTATTAATTACTTACATATTAATAACATATATAATTTCATATAAGATATATATGTAATTTTCTTATTGTATTTTTTTATACATTTGTTATATAATTGTATAAATGAAAAAAGCACTAATTATATTTTCAATATTGTTTTGGATGCAACCATTAATTGCACAAAAGGAAAGTAACCTATTGAAAAAACATGAAATAAGTTTATTGAAGCTTTTATTAGCTGATTCAATCAATAATGCGAGTTTTATTTTAAACAACACTTTCAATTTTGGTTTAGATGATGAATTGTTTACTTTTTCCAATATTATTAAAAAAGGGAAGGATGTTTATATTCAACCTTTGGGTACAGGAAGATTATATCAAGCAATAAATGCAGATAATGAAGTAGGAGTTATTCGAATTGATGAAACCATCCATTCAGGGGTAAGTTTTTATGCGCGCAATTTTGTTTTAAATGATACATTATACCAATATGGAGGACTTGGATTTTGGCAAATAAGGGGCATAATTAGTTATTTTAGTAAGCAAACAAACCAATGGGAACTAGTTCAAACAAACAGAGCTGTACAAAGTTTTTTTTCTAACCAAAATGATGCTATCCTGCACTTAGATGACAATCCTTCAGAACCCAAATTATATTTAAGTAACGCTTACTATTATCCAAACTATCCAAGCTCTTTTGAAACCCTGCCTACTGATAGTTGTTACGAATATAATTTTCGTTCAAGAAAATGGAATACACTCGGCAAAATGTCTCCGGATTTTAAAAAAATTATGGAGAATAAGCAATCTCGTGATTTGGAATTGAAAATAAATAACTTATATATATTTCAAAATCAACTTGAATTTTACTGGATAGATTTCCAAAAAAATAAATTTGGGCAACTTGATGACAAAGAGAATAATAAACTTAGGCAGGTTTGGTTAAGTTTTTACAATAAAAATAATATTAGGCAGCAAACAGAATTCCAATTTAACCTTGGAAAGGATTTGTATTATATTAAAATGGACCCAGGTGCAGATATTGAATGGGTTAAAACTGAAATAGATATAAATGCGCTAGATACTACAAATACATTCCAAATTTATCATAATAATTCAACCCTACTAGAAAAATTTTACCAATTATACACAAAACATAAAACCAGTATATTTATAATTTTGTCAATTATTTTAATTGCCATTGGAATTAGATCAAATTTATTTAAGAAAAAAAATATCCCAAAGGAAGTAGTTGCTATTTTATACCAAAACTTTTTCAACTCATTAAGTATTGTTGAAAAAGAATTAATTGAAGCACTTTGTTTAAGTAATTTAAAGGGGGAAGACGTATCTACAAAAACAATTAACAAAATTATTGGTGTACAACAAAAAGATACTTTAACCCAAAACAAAAGTCGAAGTGATTATTTTATAAAAATTAATCAGAAATTTAAAATGGCCACTCAAAATACAGAGCAGTTAATTATCAAAAATCGAGATACTTTAGATAAGCGCCAATATAACTATGGGATAAACGACTTATATATACATGCCATTGAAAAACTATTAAAAGACTAAATGGCCAACAGGCTGCAACCTCTTCTGTCACTATGGTCAACACGTCCTGTGACTTCAAAACTGCCGTCTTCATAGACTACCCCCATATCTTCTGTTGCAATAAAGCAACAACTATAAATATTGGCTAAGTCAATAATGTGCAACACTCCCCTTCCGGTCGGCTTTAAAGTGGTAGGATCTTCGGCTTCACCAACTAATACTTTCATCCATGGGGGGCATTTGAAAATACCCTGTCCTACTGAATATGCTTGACTTAACAATTCTGTCATTCCATATTCTGAATGAATATTATTAACGCCTAAATTATTATTTAATAACTGATGAAGTTCGGCTCTTGATAATTCTTCCTTTCGGCCTTTCATTCCACCTGTTTCAATTACAGTAGCATGTTTTAATTGTTGAGGGTAAGCAGCTGAAAAATCCATTAACCCAAAACTCACACCTATAA
>CANETM010000195.1 GCA_947441205.1 Bacteroidota bacterium
GATAATTTTTGATAAAAAATATAATCAGTTACGGTGTTGTAAAATAAATTTCCTGCGATACTTAAATGTGCATTACTCCATTCAATGCCAGCATCAAATTGCAAACTTTTTTCTGATTTTAAGGCTGCATTACCATATTCAAATCTATTGGTTCCTTCGTGTGCACCATAGGAACTTAGCTCAGCCAAGTTTGGCGCTCTAAATCCACGCGCGATATTAAACTTAATAGTAGTTGATTCATTAACATCATGCGCTACACCAATGGCTCCAGATAAATTATTAAATACTTTTTTAGTTTCTTCAGGCTCTATGTAAACTAATGCACATGCCATTCCATTAGGACAATTGTTTGGATTAGTTGCAGGATCAATAAAGCGCATTTGTTTTTGATCAACTCTTAAACCTCCACTCCATTGTGTTTTAGCCGTTCTGTATTGTGTATAGTAAAACCCACCAATATCAAAACTGGTATAATCTGGTATCAAGACTTCAAGACCTCTATTGGTATTTGTTTGTCTCATTCCATTAATACCATAGGTGTTTTTCCAATTATTTTTTTCTGCAACTAAATATTGTAAGGCATAATTTAAAGTTTGCAAATCAAAATACAATTCTCTTTCTTTTAAATTTTCCTCATTACCAAATTCCATTCTTTGATTTCTTTGTAAACCAATAACGGCCTTTAATCTATCAGCTCCAATTTTAATCGTGTTATCTAAAGTATACTTGGTATGCTGAATTTTTTGCATTGGTATTGCAGGCATATTATATGCCGTACTTCCGGCGGTTTGAATAAAGGCTCCAGTTTCATCACGATCACCTTCAACAATTCCTAAATTTTGATAAAAATTACTATAAGTGAATTGTGTGCTTCCCCATTTTTTATCAATTCCTATATAAGCACTTCCGCTTCTTTCTTTAAATCTTGAATTATAAACATAGCCATCATATTTGTTTTGATAATCTCCAGCGTCTTTCATACTTGAATTCACACCCCAAAACAATCCTTTTTTATTGGAGGCAATGTCAAAGTGCGTTCCTCTTAATTGATTATTAGTTTGATAATTGGTAAACAAATTACCTTTTGTTATGCCTTCCGAAACGGGTGCATTAGATATAATATTAATGACACCCGCCAATGCATCCGATCCATATATTAAGGATGCTGGTACTTTTAAAACTTCAGTTCGTTGAACATTATATTCATCAATTTCTACACCGTGCTCGTCGCCCCATTGCTGACCTTCCTGTCTGATACCATCGTGCATCACCACTACTCTATTGTAACCTAAACCTCTAATAATTGGTTTTGAAATTGCTGGACCGGTTGACACTTGTGATACACCTGGCACTTTTGAAAGTGCATCAATTAAATTTGTTGAAACGCCTCTAAATAATTCCTCTTTCTTTATAATAGTTACTGGCGTTGGTGTTCTTCTTGATGATGTTGCTCTTAAAAAGCTAGTCACCATTACATCACCCGCTTCGATAACTGTTGGTTGTAAAATAAAATTAAAGGTACTTGCTTTATCAACTGTGATAGTAGACACCTGTGTAGCATAGCCCATATAACTTACTTCTGCTACATGTGATCCATTTGGCAAACTAATTTTATATACGCCTTCTTTATTGGTGATACTTCCCAATTTTAAATCTGAAAAGTAGATAGTTGCACCTACTAATATTTGCCCTGTTTTTTTGTCTGTAATTTTTCCTTGTACTAAAAACTCATCTATTGAGTTAATTTTTTTACTTGTTGTACTATTTGTATTGGCCCATGAGAACTGTTGCATTAATAATAATGCAAAAAAGAATATTTTTTTCATTTTTTGTCTTTGTGTTAAATAAATAAATCTACATGATTGTATTTATCAAAGACGGGGGACCTTTATTGGTATTTTTTTGTAAAGCTTGCGCAGCAGGGGTGGCAAGATAAAATGCATACCTGGTTTCAATTTGTTCAGGAGCATTTATTAGAATAGAAAAATCATAATAAATAAAAGGTGCAGTAGCTACCTGAAAATCAAATGTACAATGCAGCTTGGCATTTTCTACTTGATCTAAAGGAACATCCTTATGCACTTCACATATGGTAGGATCCAAATGCTTTGCAACAGCATCATGTATAATTTGCTGTGGCGTTATGCTAAACGCAAAAACCACTAGCATCACTAGCGCAATAAATTGTCTTATGGTTTTTGAAAATAACATATTAATATAAAGTTAACTAAATTTAAATAATTACTAAAACAACCCAATTATTGACGGGTTCGGTTTATATATTTGGAGAATTCGGCTATTATTCTTAATTTTGATGTTCAAACATTAATTATTAAATAAAAACCAATCATTATCATGAATTTATTAGATGCATTGAAATGGCGTTATGCCGTAAAAAGAATGAACGGCGCAAAAATACCTGCTCAAACTTTAGATAATATTTTAGAGGCAACTCGTTTAGCACCAAGCTCATTTGGTTTGACGCCGTATTCAATTATAGTAATTGAAGATGAAGAGACAAGAAAAAAATTACAACCTCATTTTTACAACCAGCCTCAAGTTGGCGAATCAAGTGCTGTGGTAATTTTTGCTACACACACTAATATCAATGAAGCAAGTGTAGATGCTTACATGCAAGAAATCGCTGAACAAAGAGGTGTATCTGTTGATACTTTAAAAGATTTTGCAGGATATGTGAAAGGCTCAATTGCAAATCAAACTCCAGAGCAATTACAAATCTGGGCTGCTAAACAAACATACATTGCTTTAGGTTTTGCATTAGTAGCTGCCGCTAGCGAACAAGTGGATGGTACACCAATGGAAGGATTTAATCCAGCAGCAGTTGATGCTGAATTAGGATTAGCCGCACAAGGTTTACATGCTACCGTGGCTTTAACATTAGGTTACCGTGATGCAGCAAATGATTATTTATCAGGTGCATTAAAAGTAAGACGCACTGCTGATAAATTAATTATCAAAAAATAAAATCATTTATTTACCCTTAGGATTTATATAAATTATAAGTAAATGGAGTAATTAAATTAATATTTATAAAGTTTATAAATTGTAGCAAGCAAGCATAAACATAAAATATCAAAAAGATACCTATAAAAGGGCGACTCGAATGAGTCGCCCTTTTATTTTGTCGTATAGTTTAATGAAAAATGCTAATCTGCTTTCCTAACTTCTGTCCTTGGCCCTATACCGTTTTCATTAAACGCTTCAATTTGAAAATAGTAAGCTTGATCCTTTTCTAATGCAGTGACATAATATTCACTCGCGCCATAAACCATAACACTGTTGTATAATTTATTGGGATCGCTTCCAAAGTAAATATGATAACCAGTTGCATTTGGGTTCACCGCCCACTTTAACCAAGCATTGCGACGTTCACTGTCTCCACGCAACGGTACAAAATTTTGCACGGTTCCCGGATTTACGCCTACTCCTTTTCCAAACACACGTAATCCACTAATGGCAAACTTTGCACTTGGCATATGAATGTTAACCATTTTAATATAACGCGCTTGTATTGCTTTTGGCAAAACGACATAATCATGTGGCACATCAGTTATGTTTTGTGATTTATCAATAATCAAACTCCATGTTTTAGCATCATTAGATGCATACACTTGATACTGATGATAAATATCAGTGTACTTTCCCATTAAGTCCGAACCTTCATCGGCATAATTTATTTGTA